>JBGPAF010000065.1:0-6968 GCA_041480535.1 Bacteroidia bacterium | reverse complement strand
TGGAAGAAATTCAAATCTCTTTTACATTGTCGCTAACCTTAGAAAATTTCTTGGCATTAAAATGTATTTTGAGACTACAATGCTTCCGCGTGAAATGATGAGACAATGTAACTCATCTGTAACACTGACAATAGGAAGAGTAATACCATACCAGACATTCACAAAAGAAAAGTCCCATTGGGAGTGGGCTCAGACTGTTAAGGAAATCGTATATAAATTATCAAATGAAAACTAAAGTATTCTGCTTATCTGCAAGAAAGAATTTTGCATTTTTTTTGATTTTATCAGTTCTGTTTATTTCGACCGGGGAAATTTATGCCCAAAAAGTTTCAGGCACCAGGATCGGGTATACAGTTTCGATGGAAAATCCGAACAATCACTATTTTCATGTTTCCTTAACCTATTCTGGGTTAAAGGAAAAATCGGTCGAATTAAAACTTCCTGTCTGGACTCCAGGTTATTATATGATAATGGATTATGCCAAATATATAATTGAGTTCAAGGCGTCGGATGGTTCGGGCAGAAGCCTTGAATGGGAAAAAACTTCAAAAAACAGGTGGAAAATAGATACTGAAAAGACAGATGTTTTAAACGTAAGTTATGATGTCTTTGCCTTCAGAACTTCTGTGGCGGATTCATATCTGGATGATGGAAGGGGATTCATTTCACCTACAGGTATCTTCATGCATCCGGCAGGACATAAGGATTACCCGGTAACGGTGACTATAATTCCTTATAATAAGTTTACTGCAATATCCACTGGCCTTAATCCGGTTCCGGGCAAGCAGAATACTTTCTATGCTGCTGATTTTGACGTACTTTATGACTGCCCCATTCTTGCAGGCACCCAGGAGATCCTGACTTTTGAAACAGGCGGGATCCCTTATTCCATAGCCATTGAAAATCTTGGCAAAATCGACAGACTAAAATTTACTGCAGATATTAAAAAAATCGTCGAAACTGCCACCTCCATAATCGGGGAAGTTTCTTACAGGCATTATACTTTTATAATGATGAACAGGGGCATGGGAGGACTTGAACATACTAATTCAATGGCCGTATTTACAAATCGTATGGATGTTAACTCCCCCGAAATATCTGACGGTTACCTGAGTTTTATTGCGCATGAGTTCTTCCATCTTTATAATGTAAAAACAATAAGACCGATAGAGCTTGGTCCGTTTGATTATGACGAAGAGAATTATACCAATATGCTCTGGCTTTCAGAGGGTGGTACTGTGTACTTTGAAGATCTTATCCTGAACCGCGCAGGATTCTACAGCCGGGATGAGGTGTTCAGAGAATTAAAATCAAGCATAACGAACTATGAGAATATCCCGGGACATCTTTTTCAGTCAGTGTCACAGTCAAGCTATGATTCCTGGATGTTGTTTTTCAACAGGTCTGAAAATGCTGCAAACACAACGATCTCATATTATGATAAAGGGTGTGCCATAGCTTTGCTTCTAGACCTGAAGATCAGGTACGAATCAGACAACAAAAAGTCATTGGATGATGTGATGCGGACACTTTACCAGGTGTACTACAAGGATAAAAAAAGAGGTTTTACCGAAAAGGAATTCAGGGATGTTTGCGAAAAAACAGCAGGGAAATCTCTTTCAGAAATCTTTGATGTTTATATTCCTACAGTTCAGGATATTGACTATTCAAAGTATCTTGGATATGCAGGATTAAGCATTGATACAAATCCAATAGAGGCACCAGGTGCCTGGTTTGGTATTGAAACCCGCCAAGATGGAGAAAATCTGATAATTACCAGGGCTGAATGGAACTCACCGGCTTATAATGCCGGATTAAGTCCACTGGATATAATTAAAGAAATCAACGGGGAAAAAGCCACTGCA
Source organism: Bacteroidia bacterium (assembly GCA_041480535.1). Classification (GTDB taxonomy): domain Bacteria; phylum Bacteroidota; class Bacteroidia; order Bacteroidales; family VadinHA17; genus LD21. The sequence continues at coordinate 5,103 of JBGPAF010000065.1, read as the reverse complement.
GATCTTTTGAAGGACATGCTGAGCACTAAAAATCCGGGAGACAAGATTTTAGTTACAGTCACTCACCGGGAGATTACTAACAATGTTGATGTTGTACTTGGCAAAAAAACAACAAGGAGTTTTGAGATCAAGCCTTTGCCAAATCCAACACCGGAGCAGGCTGCAATACTTGCTGGTTGGCTGAAATAAGAATAATGAATCCCCCTATCCCCCACCACTAACTCACCCTGCAGGCTGGCTCCTCCCTAAAATTGCCCACTGGGCAATTTCTTAACGGTCGGCCCCCTTCAAAGGGGGAATTGTTTATTACCACGGTCATTGCGAGCCCCGCACTGGCGGGGTGAAGCAATCCATTTATACTTTATCCCTGCCCTGTCTCTTCCTTTTTATCCCTTTTACTACCAGATAAATTAAAAATATTGCTCCTAAAATATAAAGCACATTGTCGAGGTACGGGAAAATCTGACCCCTGACATCATAAATATAGTAGCCGATTATTGCCAGAATTATATTCCATATGCCGGCGCCGATAAAGGTGTAAAACATGAAAGTGCGCAGATTCATTTTTGCCAGGCCTGCGGGGATTGAAATAAGGTGCCTTATGCCTGGTACAAGACGCCCGATAAATGTCGAGGTTTTACCATTTCTTATAAAATAGTTCTCGGCATGTTCGACCTTCTCTTTTGAAAGAAGAAAAACCCTGCCAATTTTTGATTCAGCGAATTTATACACGATGGGCCGTCCCAGGTAATAAGCCAGGGTGTAATTTATGAGCGAACCGGTTAATGCTCCGACTGTGCCTGACAGAACAACTCCGAATAAACTCAGATCGCCCTGTGCAGCTTTATATGAAGCAAACGGGATAACAACCTCGGAAGGTAAAGGTAAAAAAGTGCTTTCAATCAGCATCAGCAGAGCTATTGTGAAATAGTTCAGATTGGCCATGTACCAATCAAGCAGGGTATGAAATAATTCCATCAACGGGTTTTAAAATCAATTATGAAAACGCTTATCGATAACGGCTCCGCTACCGTATTTATTTTCCTTCCGGCCACTTTGACCGGTGTTGACACCGGGTAGATGATTTTTGGATTTGTAATCGAATTGAAATCATCCTTACTGGCCGATTTAAGGGTCTCCTTCACAGCAATCTTCAGGTATGGAAGAGGTCCTAGAGCCAATGTTACAGTTTTACCCTGGTCAGTTGAATTAACAAGCTTTACATACAGTTTTCCGGTTTTCCTGTCAATTGAACTGCTGGCGTAAACACCATCCTGCCCGGTCAGTGTTTTTCCATTGGACAAAACAGGGACAATCGCGGTACCTTTATAATTTGAGAAGAGTTTCTGGACATAGTAATTGGGCGTTCCCATAGTTGACAGGTTATCGAACCAGATCAGATCGGGGTGCCATTGCCAGGCATCAACATGTGCAAGAAGAGGAGCATATGAGGCCATGTTGACAATATCAGCATTTCGTTCCAGACCGGTCATAAATGCTGCTTCGCAGAGAGCGCTCCACCATGTATTCCTCGATTCCGGCTCTGATCCTTCCTTTCCATGCACTGCATATTCCCCTGCAAACACTTTGATCCCCTTTCTGTCATAATTGTCATATCGGGTTGCGTTCTTCAGGAACCAGTCGGGAGGCATATAATAATGCTCATCGATAAGATCGGGATTTAGTTTTCTCAACTCATTCCAGCCATATTCAAAATATCTTCCGGCTGATGATGGTCCTGATCCTGAGACGATCTTTATTTCCGGATGCTTCGACTTAAGAACTTTCTCAAATATTTTATACCTCTCAATATATTGCTCATCCCATTGCTCATTTCCTACACCTATAAATTTCATGTTAAATTTTTCCGGGTGTCCCATTTGTGCCCTGAGGCCTCCCCATTTCGAAGTGACCTCCCCGTTTGCAAACTCAATCAGGTCAAGTGCATCCTGAATATACGGATCCAGTTCCTCCAGGGGAACCACTTCGGCTGCATTGAACTGGCACGACATGCCGCAATTAAGTATCGGAAGCGGTTCTGCTCCAATATCTTCAGCAAGCAGGAAATACTCGTAAAATCCAAGCCCGAACGACTGAAAATAATCAGGCGCCTGGCGGTTCTCAATTTCAACGTTCCACCGGTTCATTATCATCTTCCGGTCTTCAACAGGCCCAACAGTAGTTTTCCATTGATACCGGTTTGTAAGGTCCCTGCCCTCAACAATACAGCCCCCGGGGAAACGTACGAAACCCGGCTTAAGATCAGCGATCATTTGCACAATATCCCTGCGAAGTCCGTTCTGACGACCTTCCCAGGTATCAGCTGGGAAAAGAGATATCATATCAAGATCCATACTCCCCTTTCCAGTAAGGATTATCCTCAGCTGGGCCTTCTGTTCAGTTGCCGATGCTTTTAATGACGCCTGGTACTTTTTCCAGGATCCTGAAAATCCTGAAAGCTCCGTTTTTCCGATTAACTGTCCTGAAGAGGTTATCAGTTCAGCAGTCATTTTTATATCTGAGTTTTCAGAAAGTCTTACCGACACTGAAAAGTTATATTGCTCGTCTTTCCTGATTCCCATTCCGCGGAATCCCTCATTTGTAAATCCGAAGGTCCCGGCTGAAGGATCAATATAAATCCGCATAAAATGAGGATTCGCAGGTCTCGAAGGTGAATAGAAATTAGGCACCATCCGTCCTGTCCCGTTTTGCTTTGATAATGTTCGCCAGCCGGTCATTGGCAATTCGAACTCAAATGACCTGTTCTTGACAAGCTCAGCATAAATTCCGCCATCTGCTGCAAAGTTAATGTCTTCAAAAAAGACTCCCCACATTGTTTGTTGAATGTCTGAGCCGGGTTTATCTGCAAGAACAGATATTTCTATGATTTTCTGTGCTGAAATATTCTGTTCTGTAACAGATATCATTAATAAAAGAACGAACAATAAGCTACCTTTTCTTTTCATAATAATTTTTCAGATCTGTTAAAAAATACCGATACGAAATTAACATAATCAGGCCTTAAGCAATGCCTTTTTTCCTGAAATTGCCCTGATCCACCCGGGTATTGCGTTTAGGAGGATAATAAAGACACAAATAATTATTGAAACTGTAAGTGCCAGATTTATAACACCAGGGACCAATGTTTCATGATTATTTACCTGCGGAATATAAATATTCTTGATATTCAGAAAAGCAGCCGTGAGTGTCGTTACTCCAACAAAAATCATGGGTAACAGAGTGACCCAGGCATATTTTGCTCTTCCCCTGTTTATAATAAATGACGTTCCGATTGCCAGAGCAATGGTTGCAAGAAGCTGGTTGGCGGTACCGAACATCGGCCAGATTGTGGCAACAGTACCCGTATAAATAAAATAACCCCAAGCAAATACAATCAGACCGCTTGTAATAAGATTTCCCGGCAGCCAGTTGGTTTTCTGAAATGGCTTGTATACTTTGCCAAAAGTCTCCTGCAAAATAAATCTCCCGATTCGTGTCCCGGCGTCGATAGTTGTCAAAATGAACAAAGCCTCAAACATTATAGCAAAATGGTACCAATACGACATAAGATGTTTCATTCCGGGTATTGATGAAAAAATATATGCCATTCCTACTCCAAGAGAAACTGCGCCGCCGGTACGTCCGGCAATTTTTTCACCCACGCTTGATGACAGCTGATCAAGGTTCGATTCTGTAAATCCCATTTCATGGAGTTTTGGAAGGATTGCCTGAAGTTTATCAACCGGAACATTTATCTGGAAATAATCAAGGGGAAGGAGACTTGTAGCTGCAATCAAAGCCATTATACTTACTGCTCCTTCAGTAAGCATCGCCCCGACTGCAATTGGTTTTATATCAGACTCTTTCATTATCATCTTAGGAGTGGTACCTGAGCTTACCAGGGCGTGGAATCCTGAAATTGCTCCGCATGCAATTGTAATGAACAGGTACGGAAACAACTTGCCGGGGATTATCGGTCCTCCGCCTTTTCCGAATTCTGTAAATGCCGGCATTTTGATTTCGGGAGCGACTATTACCAGCCCGATTGCGAGCAATGTTATCACCGATATCTTCATAATTGAGCTCAGGTAATCGCGTGGTGAAAGGAGCAGCCACACAGGAAGAACTGATGCAAGGAATCCATAGACTGCAATCAGTATTGTAAGAGTTTTATGATCGAAAGTAAACCAGCCCGCAATGCCGGAACCGGGAATATAACGACCGCCAACAACTGCTGCAATCAGCAAAATGACTCCAAAAATTGTTGCTTCGAGGGTCTTTCCTTTTCTTATTTTGAACATCCAGACTCCCATTATTAAGGCGATTGGAATTGTTGATGCAATTGTAAAAGTACCCCATGAACTTTCGGCAAGAGCATTGACAACAACCAGGCCCAACCCGGCGAGAGCGACCACAATAATTAATATTATCGCAAATGATGCGGTTGCGCCGCTTATCTTGTTTATCTCTGCTTTTGCGATCGCTGCAAGTGATTTGCCGTCATGCTGTACTGACGCGGTCAGAATTACAAAATCGTGTACAGCACCAGCCATCACAGCCCCGATAAGCATCCACAGGAAGCCGGGCATAAAGCCGAACTGGGCTGCAAGAACAGGCCCCACCAGCGGTCCGGCACCGGCAATGGCTGCAAAATGATGACCAAACAATACCCACTTATTCATGGGATAATAGTTCTGTCCGTCATATAACCTGTAGGCCGGGGTTTGGATGAGATCGTTTGTAACAGCCACCTTTGCGGCAACAAAGCTGAAATATAACCGGTAAGCAATTACAAATAACACAATTGTCCCGATTACAAATGGCATGGCATTCATCTGAAAAATGCTGTTACGTGATTACAGGAACAAAATAAACATTATCAATTTCCTGTGCAATTGAAATTATAATAATTGTTATTTAAGAGAGCAAATTTGCTTATTTTGCTGAAGAAATATTTTTGTACAAAACTTAATATAAGAAGCCTCCATGAATGTCACAAGAACCTTTGATCTTTTAGACAGATATAAGGAGCACTTACCGAAAGATGATTCTTTATGCTTCAAACAAAACAAGGTCTGGATAAAATACAGTTCACAGGAATAT
>JBGPAF010000064.1:0-7031 GCA_041480535.1 Bacteroidia bacterium | reverse complement strand
TCATCACCTATAAGTTGAATCTGAACAGAGCCGTCGCGCAACTTCTGAACCGTAAAGACAGCTACATCCTGACTTTCATGCCGGTCAAGGACATCCTGCAAAACTATTGTATGGACATCCCTGTCGACATAGTCAATTACCTTAATGTAATCGATATAGTTATCGTTGTTGAGATCGAGGTTATTTATCCTGGAGTTCTCATCGTTCAGGCTTCTTTCAAAACCTTCAATGGTTTCGGATTGCTGGAATAAATTCATTACTGCGTACAGATTTAAATTATCTCCAGGCAGACCCAGATATTCATCCGGATAATCCTGAGCCATAAGTGCGGTCCCGGCTGCAAGCATTGCTGCGAGTATCGAGGTGATTAAGAATCTTTTCATGACATTAATTGTTAAAAGAACTTGTTTCTACCAATCAATGGCAAAACCTATGCCAATGTTTAAAGAGCGGATAATTTGTGAAAATATTGTGTGATCAGATTTATGTAACCAGGTATGGTTCAGGTGAAAATCATTCAGCCCGGAGAGTTTCAATCCTGTTTCTTATCGCATTCATCTTTTCTGTTTTTGCGAGCGAGTAAGTTTTCTGCTCGTTGTCGATGAACTCAAATAGTATCAGCGATTTCGTCGAGTATTCAAGACATCCTGATCTGTTTCCCTGTGCAAACTCCAGCTCAGCCTCAGTGTTGAAAAGCTCTGCAAGGATCTCAAGATGACCGTTAGTATAATTATGTTCCTTCAGCAATTTATGGGTCAGTTCATCTGCAGGTATTGTCCTGAAGAAGGCGGCATCCTCTTTCAGCATGTCATAATAGATCTTTCCCAGCTGTTCGGAGGCTCGTTTGTAATCTCCTTTCTTTATCAGTCCCAGAATTGAAGCTATGAGATCACCAAGCATCTCAATCATCCGAAGGATATAATCTTTTTGATACATGGCCTGCCGCTTTAAATTATATCAAAGATAGAAAGAATGGTAAAGTTAATAGAGTTGTTTAATTGCTTATATTTGATCATGTAACCACAAATTTAGTTCTGCCATGGTTAAATATATAAATATTATTTTGGCTGCCGGAATGCTGGTAATGAACTATCTGGCAAATGCTCTTCCATTGAATAACAAAACCACAGGAGAGCTCTCTGACTCTTTCCCCAATCTTTTTGTACCGGCTGGGATTACATTCTCAATATGGGGTGTTATATATCTCCTGTTAATCGTTTATTGTGTAGTTCAGTTCACAGGATCAGGCAAGGAGGTTATGTTGGCAATCAGCTGGCTGTTCGGCATCTCATGCATTTTGAATGCACTCTGGATAATATGCTGGCATTATGGAAAACTGCCCTTATCGATGATTGTGATGCTGGGATTGCTCGTAACCCTGATCTGGATAAATATTTCAATCCGTGAACTGCCATTCGGGATCATAAAAGCAACCTTCGGGATCTACCTGGGATGGATCTGCATTGCTACTATAGCCAATGTTACAGCTTTACTTGTAAATTCAAACTGGAACGGATTCAATATCCCGCAGGAAACCTGGACAATTATTATGATCGTCATAGGTACAGTGCTCATAGGACTGACTGTTTACAGGCTGAAAAATCCTTTTATCGGATTGGCTGTGGTCTGGGCATTTATCGGCATTGCCATCAAGCGGCAGAATGATTACAGGTCAATATTTATTTCTGTAATAATTGCCCTTTCGCTTGTGGCTCTGATTACCCTCTGGGGTTTCCTGAGAAAAGCATAACTATCCAATAACGGGCCGGATATAATTTTTACATACTCCCCTGAAGCAATTACTCTCAGGTTCTCCTCGCTGCTGCAAGGAATTTGCCGGCAGCATATTCCATGGGACGAATTCCCTTGTAGTAAAAACATGAAATAGACCGTTTGAAATCATTGCTGCAACGTTATAGAAATCAGCCTGAAGGGGCTGCCTGTATTCCATTGGGGATGTCTGCCCTCCCGATAATAACATTGCTCTGGTCATTCCCATCCACGTCAGACTCATTCCTGAGGGAATCGGATGATCAAACCAGGAAGCACCAACGGAAGGAAAATCATCAGCTTTCGATTCAAGCCAGTCATCTCCTTCTTTAAATGTGTTGACATATCTTGCCATGATTGACATCATTTCCTCCCATGACCGGTCATGCTCATAAAGCATGCTAATTGCAGTAAGCAGGGCTGCAGCATCGGAGAGGAAACTTTGTTCCTGAAGCGACCCCTTGAAAAATGAATGGCCGAGTGTTTTACCATTCCAGAATTTCTGAATGATATTTTGAACCAGAGAATCAGCCTTTGTCACCAGAACACTATTGTCAAGATACCGGCCGGCCTGAATTAAAGAAATGGCGGTAAGGGCATTAATACCGGAGATTATTTTCCCGTCTCTTGAAGGTTGTTTTCTGCCATTACGGAAAGATAGAAGTTTGTCTTCTATTTCCTTTATTGAATTATCATTCCTTCTGATCAGATGGATCCCGCCTTCAAAATTCCCATCCTTACCGATTATATATGTTTCAGATAATCGGTTGAATTCTTCAGTAGTAAGGATCTCTTCCAGCTCATTATAGCTCCACAGATAAGTTGACCCCTCCACATGTCCTGTGTCTGCATCATGAGCCGAAATATAGAATTCACCTTCTTTAAAAGAATCTTCAAGGCAGATTGTTATCTTCTCAGCCATTGATTTGTAAACAAAATCGCCGGTCAGCCTGAAACCCAATGCATATACCCAGAGTGCCATAGCCTGGTCATAAAGCATCTTTTCAAAATGGGGGATGGTCCATTCCGGGTCAACGCAATATCTGAAAATACCCCCCTGAAGATGGTCATTAAGCCCCCTGAGCCTCATTGCATCAAGAGTTTTGATGCAGATATTCCTCACAGTGTCATTTTCTTCAGAAGCCTGAAAGTACAATAAGTAAAGTAATGTAGTGTGTGAGGGAAACTTCTGCCTGTTTCCGAATCCTCCGTTATCCTGATCAAAGTATCCTGTGATTGCTTCAACCAGGTTTTCTTGATGTGAAAATGGAGGATCGTCTTTCTCCGGATTGAATTGTGGAATAGTCTCCTTTTTTTGCTCAATGAATTCAAATACACTCCGGGCAACCGAAAGGAACGAAAAACCTGGATTCGGATGTTTTGCGGGAGCATATGTAAGGGCATATACGGGTCTGAGATCCTCTGTCAGAAATACATTAAGAGGCCATCCGCCGCTTCCGTTCTGCCTGTTGATGAAACCCATGAGAAACTGGTCAATATCAGGTCTCTGCTCCCTGTCAATCTTAATGCAAACATAATGGGTGTTAAGGAAATCAGCAGTATCCCTGTCCGAAAACGCCTCTGAAGCCATCACATGGCACCAGTGGCAGGTCGAATAGCCGACTGAAACAAATAAAGGCTTTTTTTCAAGTGCGGCGTGTCTGATGACATCCGGACTCCATTCCTGCCACCAAACCGGATTATCCGTATGCTGCAGGAGATAAGGAGATGACGAATTATTAAGATTATTTCTTTTAAACTGCATTTATGATGATACTTAAGTGCTTAATATTAAACAAAAAAGAGAGGCAAATGGATTTCAGTATCTCCAAGAAATGAAAAGAAACAAATATTTATGGCTTATTTGATAAGCTTTTCTAAATCTCTTTTAGTCCTGCATGGATAGACACCACGGATTTTTCTCTTAGCGGCGGCTTCGGCAAGGGAACCGGCAAAAAGGTGAAATGCAATTATCAGCATAGTTCCTGGAATGCCTTTCTGAATTCCAACGGTTTCGAAATATTGTGAAAGGTTTCTTTTGTTCCACCGGTCCCGATAATTGTGATTGACCCGTAATTCAGTATCCTGCCGGTAACGGTCTGATCCACATTTACACTTTCGATCTTTGATAAATTCATTTCAAAAGTGCTCCGCGCTATGAATCCTGTCTTAATTATAATTCTTCTGTTTGTTATGACGAATTCGGATAGAGCCCTCTGAAGCATAGGAGCAATAGTCAGAGTAAAAAGCGATTTTAATGTAAAAAATATCACCCAGTGATATTTTGTTTCGAAAACAACCTTCTCATCCTTTATCAGGTGGTTATTGACGTATTTGCCCATATTTTATAATCGTTTCGTAAACCCTTTGCTTCGTTTCTTCAGGTGTAGGATTCAATTCAATTGAGGTGAAATTTCCTTTCTCGGCATCGATCCTTTCAAATACCATTAGATAAAGGCTGAAGATAATCTCCAGGCTCAGCTGATATCTTGATTCCATTGCCGGCCCGATTTTCTTAATTACTTCACGCGTTTTTTTTCTGTAATCATCAGCCAGTGCATAATATTCCTTTATCATATTGCGGAACCCTGAAGTAACAGGGCTCCCTGATGCAATGTTCCTAAGATCCCGCCTTGTAAGTCCGTTTTGCCTTATAAGGTCATCTGCAAAATAGTTCAGGTTACTGAGTTGGTCCTTTTGGAAATCGCGGATAATATGAACAAGATAACTAAAAATGGCACAAGGTGTTGCAGCCTCTTTTACATCGAATGAAGGATCCTGCAAATGACCATCTTTAGACGTGAGTCCGCTCAGATGGACAAAAATAGATGCCGGAGCAACCGAAGCTCCCTGGGCATAGTCGAGAAATGCCTCAATAGATTCAAATCCATCATTATTTATGTCGTAGATCATCGATTTTGCAAATGCTTCCAGCGGCCAGAGCGGGATATTAAACCTTTCGATATTTTTAATCAGGGTTACCTTTTCAGGATTGCAATCTTCGGAAATTATGATCGTCTTCAGCCATTCATTGACATCAGCGATAAACTCTTTTCTTTTCTCAGCAGCTATCATCCTGTTGGCTGCTTTATAATTGTCAATAAGATCATCGATCGTCCGCATAAATCTGTAGCAGGTTTTAGCTGCATAGTACCTGTCGTCATCCCAGAAATTAGCGGCAATAAGTATATTGGGATGATCAATTATCTTATTGAAATCAATTGAGTTGAATATCTCAATGAATTGTTCCCTGTGCGAATTTGTCATCACTCTTCAGTGCTATTTTCTTTAAAAATACGTTCTGATACAAGCTTTGCCGATAACAGTACATTTGGAATTCCGTTCCCCGGATGCGTGCTTCCTCCTACAAAATAAAGGTTTTTGTATTTATCATGACGGTTATGGGGACGAAAATATCCCATCTGGAAAATATTATGGCCCAGACTCCCGAAGACAGAGCCCCTGGAAATATTGCAGGCATTTTCCCAGCTTTCCGGCGAATAGCATATTTCAAATTTAATATGGTTCTCAATGTCCTCCAGTCCCTGTCGTTTCAGGCGGTTAATTACTGCCTGTCTTGTTCTTTCCCTGATTATGTCCCAATCCTGTTTGTAGTGTTTATCTATGTGCCCGGTTGCCACAGCAATTGAAATGGTATCATGATTCGCAGGAGCAGCGGAAGGATCAGTCCTTACAGGAGCATGGACATAAAAGCATGGATTATCGCTGACTGATTTGTCCCTGAAGATCCGGTCGAGACCTTCACGGAATCCGTCAGAAAGAAAGACATTATGATGATCGAGCTGGGGATAAACCTTATCCAGACCCCAGTGAAAACAGATGGCAGAACATGAGTATTTTAATTTATCGAGATGGATTGATTTTCTTTTGTCGGGCAGAAGGTTCCGGTAAACATAAGGAAGATCAGCATTGGCAACAATTATATCGGCTTTGATCTCTGTACCATCCTGAAGGATGATACCGTCTGCTTTTTGCCGTTTGACGATGATTTGTCTTACAGGATTGCCAAAATGGAATTGAACACCTTTTTCTTCTGCTGCTGCCAGCATTTTTTCAACGATTCTGAACATTCCTCCCCCTGAAGGGAAAAACGAACCTTCCGTAAGCTCGGCTGCCGGCACCATTGAAAAAAGCGCCGGGGCATCAAAAGCGCTCTGCCCTACATAAATATTCTGAAAAGTATATGCCATCAGCAGATGGGGGTGAGTAAAATATCTTCTGGCAAATTTATAATGGGGAGTGAATGCTTTTATTTTGAACAGCAACGGGACATTTTTCAGATTTACCATCTGGAAAATATTGTAAAAATTCCGTCCGATCAGTTTGTCAATGCCGAGCCTGAAAATCCTGTATCCTTTGGAAACATATTCTTCTGACTTTTTAAAACTTCCGGGCTCGATCTTTTCAAGCTGCTGCTTCATTCTCTCCCTGTGGGATGTCAACACCAGATGGCTGCAGTCATCGAAAAAGATCGTATAAAGATCATCCAGCGGGACGATGTCGCTTCCTTCTTTAAGATCTATTCCGAGCGAATCAAAAACCTCATGATATATTCCGGGCATCATCAGCATTGTTGCACCCAGGTCGAACCGGTGACCTTCGCGTATCAGCTGCCCGCAGCGCCCTCCTGGTAAAGAGTTCTTTTCATACACACTGACACTATACCCGTTTTTGGCAAGATAAACGGCAGTGGTTAAACCTCCGATTCCTGCGCCTATAATAACTGCCGGCCTGCTATTACCCATATATTATTTATCAGCTGCAACAAATTAAATTCTCGTAAAAGACGGATAAATATTGCATTTGTTCCCCGGTTTGAGAAGCAAAATTAAATTTTCTTTTGTTTTGTATTGGGCAAGCCAGCATTTTATAGGATTCTAAAATTATTCCTGATCAATTGTTTCGGTTAGCTTTTTGACAACCCTGAACTGCTGAAAGAATTCTTTAGCAATAACCCTAAGCAGAGTGTAAACAGGTACAGCCAGTAGCATGCCTATTAACCCGGCAATTCCTCCTCCGATAATAATTACCAGAAATATCTCAAGAGGATGCGATTTGACGCTTTTAGAATAAATTACCGGAACAAGAATATTGTTGTCAATGAAATTCACAACTAAAAACACCCCTGCAAGTTTTAATGTTACAGGCATTAATTCGTTATATGAACCGGTCGCGAGTGTGGAGGTGACACCTAATATAATTCCGATGGCAGAACCTATTATCGGACCAAGATATGGGAT
>JBGPAF010000063.1:0-7046 GCA_041480535.1 Bacteroidia bacterium | reverse complement strand
CTCCTCATCTGTCACACCGAGCGAAGCAACAAGTAAGAAAAGAACGGCAGCCTTCTTCGGCGACCTGGGTATATCTTACAAAGAAATGATATTTCTTAATGGTACCGGTCGTGAGGAATGGTCGACTACTATGCCGGCTGATGCCAACAATTTCTTCTATCCTTCAGTAAGTGCCGGCTTTGTCTTCACAGAATTACCTTCCCTGAAAGAAAATAAAGTATTGTCATTTGGAAAGTTACGGGCTTCATATGCAATTGTTGCAAATGATGCAGGTGCTTATAATACGACTACATATTTTAGCAAGGCAGGATCGGGTGATGGTTGGACAAATGGGGTTACATTTCCATTCTTAGGCAAAAGTGGTTTTACACTCAATGGAGGCATGGGAAACAATTTACTGAAACCTGAACAAATGAAATCATTTGAAATAGGAGGTGAATTACGGTTTTTCATGAATAGACTTTCTTTTGACTTAGCTTATTTCAATAACCAGAATAGCGACCTTCTTCTGTCAGTACCAATTGCTCCTTCAACCGGATATAGTTCCAAGTACACAAATGCAGGAACAATGAAAACAACGGGGATTGACATTATAATGAATGCTGCCGTTGTAAAAACCAATTCATTTGAATGGGATCTTACTGTTAACTTCTCCAACCCAAGATCGATAGTTACTGCTTTGGCACCAGGAGTTGAAAGTATCTTCCTAGGAGGTTTTACAGATCCGCAGATCCGTGCAGTGGCAGGTCAGCCATACCGTTCAATATATGGTGTTAAGAAACTTAGAGACCCTGCATCCGGTAAGCTTATAATAAACGATGATGCTTCTCTCGACGATCCAAATGTTTGGGGACCAGGTGTTTATGGCTATCCTCAGGACGCTACCGAGGTTGGAAATATGGGTTCAGTGCAGCCCGACTGGAGAATGGGTATTACTAATACACTTTCTTTTAAAGGAATCTCATTATCAGCTTTGGTTGATATCAAACATGGAGGAAAAATGTGGAATGGTACTAATGGAGCCATGGTATATTTTGGTACTTCAGCCGTAACTTTAAACCGTGAAACTCCTTATGTACATGAAGGTCTGTTAGGTCACCTGAATTCTTCAAATGAAATTGTTCATTACGACGCCGATGGTACAACTGAAATAGCTGGCCCTGGAGCAGCTAACACAATCTCCAAACCTGATGATGAAAATTATTGTTACTGGAATGGACAGGGAAGTGGTTTTACTGGAGCCTCTGAACCATATATTGAAAGCAGCCAGTTTGTTAGGCTGAGGGAAATTTCTCTTTCCTATTCTGTTAATCCAAGTATATTGAAAAGCACTCCTATAAGGAATCTTGATGTGTACTTTACCGGAAGAAACCTCTGGTTAAAAACTCCATTTAGCGGTATTGATCCTGAAACAAGTTTGCTTGGTGCTGACAACGGTCAGGGCATAGACTATTTTAATATGCCGGGTACGAAGGCAATGACCTTTGGATTACGGGTTACTTTCTAATTTTGGGAATGATATTAATAATAAAACACATAATACGATATACTATGAAAAATAGATATTTATTAAAGATTGGGACTGTTTTAATGCTTGCTGTGTTTATCAGCTCGTGTGAAAAATGGATAGATCCCAAAATCAACGAGGATCCTGATTCTGTAGTTGACGTGCCTTATAACCTCTTGCTACCATCAATTCAGGTTGATCTGGGTTATGTACTTGGAGGTATGGATGTAAGAGGAATTATGGGCATGTGGGTTCAACATGTTGCCGGGCAGGCCCGTCAGGCTGCTACAATGGGTAAAAATTACAACCTTACCGAAGCAGATGTAAATAATTTATGGAACTCGTTATATAACGGTTCCATGATGGATTTGACAATATTCCTTGCAAAAACAGGTAATGAAAATCCTCAGGCACGTGGTGCAGGTAAAGTGCTTTTAGCTTACGCACTTGGGTCAGCAACTGATGTGTGGGGAGATATTCCATATACTGAAGCTTTTAAGGGTAATGATGCCCTGAAACCCAAATATGATACACAGCAAAGTATTTATACGGTAATTAATACTTTACTAACAGAGGCTATTGCCGATCTGAGTACTGCTAACTCTGCAAATGCAATTCCTTTTGGATCAAGTTCAAACGATCTCATTTATAATGGTAGTACCAGTAAATGGATTGCAGCTGCACATTCTCTGCGTGCCCGTTATGCCCTTCATCTTAGTAAAAAAGCAAATGTAGATTATAATGCTATACTTGCTGATTGCGCTGCCGGTATTTCGAGCAATGCTAATGATTTCCAAATGCCGTTCGGAACTACGGAAGCAAATGCAAATCCATTGTACCAATTTGATATTCAGCGTACCGACGTGGCACCCAGTGCTTCATTTGCAGCATTCGCTGCCGGAGATCCCCGTCTGGCAGTATTTACAGGTGGCACCAGGAATTTTGGTGCCTTTTATGGATCAATTGACTCACCTGTTCCATTTATAACTTATGTTGAAACAAAGCTCATTGAAGCAGAAGCACAATTGAGAAATTCTGCTCCTTCACAGCCACTTGCAAACAGCGCCTATGATGCTGCTGTAACAGCTTCATTAGACAAGTTCAGTGTAACTGACGCAACATGGCTAACCAACAATACTACGGGTGTCCTTGGCGACAGGAGTATTCAAAACATTATTGAGGCCAAATATATTGCTCTGTTTATGCAAACAGAACCATATGTTGACTTCAGAAGGACAGGATGGCCGGTTCTTATTCCGACTGCAGGAACAAGCATACCTGTAAGATATCCATATTGTACCGATGAACGTTTATACAACGCCGAAAACGTTCCTACAGGAATTACAACAGACTCCCCACTTTGGTGGATGTCAGCAAAATAAGAAGTAATGAGATTTTTTCAAGAGGCTGTTTCAACGAAACAGCCTCTTTTTTTAAAACTTACCTGCTCACCTCATTGCAGAAGTGTGCCAGTTTTAAAAGATCCCCGGGTTTATTTATTTTAAGATGGTATTGATTAATGAAATCTCTTATTTCATTTTCCTTTTCTGGAAAGATATTCAGTAATTGACGTTCATTTAAGAATCTGTGCATTTCTTTATTCATTTTTACCCAGTAAACCTTATAAGGTTTGATCTTAAAATTTTCAGGGAGCTTTAAATTGTAAGAATTTTCATCGCCAACCAATTTAGATACAGATGTTATTCCACTGGTTTGAGAAGTAGTACCTAAAGCAGCAGGACGGCCAGTAGATACAAGTTCGCTCTTATGTTGGATAAAGAATGATATTGGAGCATTCAGAATCACCTCATAGAATGACTTTTCGAATGGTACAAATAATTTGTTTTGGATGCAAATGGTGTCTATAGTCTCGGGTCTGATTAAGTCCGACAGAGTGCCCTTCTGATAAAAAGTCATTTTCTCTGTCAAAACGTTATAATTCATGACAGCTTTAAATAATTCTCCTGTTTTCAGCCTCACTGCACTTGTGTCGAATTTAGGGAACAGGAATTGAGGAAGATTATTTATCGAGTCGATTTGAGCTGTTAACTTCATTATTGTAAGCATCAAAACAATCGCAGTTGATACACTCATTCTGATAGTGTAGTCGATTTGGTGTTTCATGATTATTATTTACTACTGATTCTTCTGATTGTCCTTAGTTTGTGAGAGTATCCCCTGATCTCATTCTTGAAAATTCCCTGATGATCAATATTGTCGATCCTTACCCTGCCCGATGCATGGATAACCAGCCCTTTTGAAAGTATCATCCCTACGTGTGTTATCCTCCCTCTTTCATTATCAAATAATACCAGATCTCCGGGCACAGCCTCATCAATAAAACTGATGTTTTCACCAGCCTCCGCCTGCTGCCAGCTGTCGCGGGGGATCTTTATCCCGTGGATTTTATAGACAAGCTGGACAAATCCTGAACAGTCAATTCCCGATGGAATCCTTCCTCCCCAGATATATGGACTGTTAATGAACTTCATTGCCGTGTCAGTCAATGAATCACTGATGGAAAAATATGCCGGGCTGAAATCCGGACCAGCAGAAAATTTATCTTCCCCGACTGAAAATGCCCTGCTTTCAAAATCAGGATTATATATCTCACATCCGGCTTCCAGAACCAGTTTTGTCTTGTCATTTTTAAAGCAAAGCAGTGACCTGTTCAGAACATGATTGCTCAAATCACCATTATCTTCAGTTTGCTGCAGGTGATTTATGTCGATCCATCCGGAATAGTTATCAAAAAGAGTTTCAATTTTATACCAGTGACCAATCTTGTCTTTGATCTGGTACTTCTCACCAAACAGAACCTGGCTGAGCATTTCCGACTTATGTGATGGACCCGAACGCAACGGAACAAAAACATTTTCACAAATAAATATTTCCATCTGATTTGTTTTTACCAAAATTACGAATTAATGCTGAATCTGTGTACATCATCTCTGTGGATCTCTGTGGTCCTCTGTGCTCTCTGCGGGATGATTTTTAACCCATCCTGCAGGGAAGGAGTGAAGTTTTGCTGCTAGTATTGGTATAAGTCCTTAGAAATAAGGGAAGGGTTTGGGATGGGTTTGTTAAATAATTTTCTCTATTTTTGGGTTTGATTATCAAGTATATCTAATACTGGCGATAATGGCTGAATCCAGAAGACCCCCGGAGATCAAAATCAATAAGAAGTATCTTTATCACCTTATTCTCTTTATTGCAAGTATTATAATTGTTGTTGCGATTTCACCGGGAGAAGGCAAATTCAGATACGAATTTCAGAAAGGCAAGCCATGGCTGAGTTCTTCATTGATTGCACCCTGGGACTTCCCTGTCCTTAAACCCGACTACGAGATCGCCCGTGAACGCGACAGCATCCTGAGGAATTTTACTCCATATTTCAAAATGGATGGTGAAGTTGAAAAAAAGGAAATCGGGGAATTTGACAGATACCTTAATGATTTGTTGCAGAAATACGAATCGGAATCAAAACCACTTGATCCGATGGGATCTGTTTCGGTAAAAAGAGAATTAAATTCAATTCTTTCAGGCATTTATCAAAAAGGTGTTCTTGAAGCAAATGAATTATTACCTCCTGAAAAACTTCCTGCTGAAATCACTGTTGTCAGTGGCAGGATAGGAGAACAGAAACAGGTCAGCTCCCTCTATGTACAGAAAAGTGCATATCAGTTTGCCGAGGATAAAAAGGAGGAACTTGAAAAACGCTACACTTCAGTATCAGTGAAATTATTAAGTGGTTTTGTTAAAAGAGTAAGTTTATATGATTTCATCAAGCCGAACCTCTTTTACGATGCGGCTACCTCTTCTACTGTTAAGAGCAGACTGATTGAAGAGATCAGTATTAACAGGGGGTTGGTACAGGAGGGAGAACTTATAATTTCTCAGGGACAAATTGTTGACGATGAAAAATTCACCATCCTTGAATCGCTGCGAAGCGAATCTGAGAAAAGATTGGGGGAGAATGACAAATGGCTTATTCTTCTTGGCAGAATTATTCTTGTTACGGCCTGTTATCTTGCACTTTATCTTTTTATGTATCACTTCAGGTTTGATGTGCTGAGTTCTACGCATAAAACATCCTTTATAATTCTTCTTATCCTGTTGTTTTTCATAATAACACGCCTGGTGATCATCTTACCAGGTAATGTCGTTTTCCTGATACCGTTTGCACTAATACCTATTGTTGTCAGAACATTTTATGATTCCAGGCTTGCTCTTTTCGTTTATCTTATCGCAATAATGCTTGCGGGATTTATTGTCCCGAATCCTTTTGAGTTTATCTTCTTAAGCTTCATTGCGGGTGTGATAGTTATTTTTTCCCTTACAAATGTTTACAGGAGGGCTAAGTTGTTTACTGCTGTGTTAATGGTTTTTCTCGCCTATTCAGTGGTATATCTTGGAATAGGATTGATGCAGGAAGGCAGTCTGGCAAATATGAACTGGAAGAATTATATCTGGTTCGCGGGGAACGGGGTATTCCTTCTGATGAGCTATCCATTGATATTTGTTTTTGAAAAGACTTTCAGGTTTTTATCAGATGCTACCCTGTTCGAGCTTTCCGATACTAATCAGCCTCTTCTGAGAAAACTCTCAGAAAAAGCTCCCGGTTCTTTCCAACACTCACTTCAGGTAGCTAATCTTGCTGAAGAGGCTGCCAGGGAAATCAGCGCAAATAATCTTCTGGCCAGAACAGGAGCTCTTTACCATGATATTGGTAAAACGGCTGATGCTGAATATTTTATAGAGAATATGACCAATGGATTCAACCCTCACGATCAGCTCGATCCGCTGAAAAGTGCTGAGATCATTACTGATCATGTTAAAAAAGGAACTGACCTTGCCAGGAAATTTAACCTGCCTGCTCAGATAATTGATTTTATACAGACGCATCATGGGACCACTGTAGCATATTTCTTCTACAAGAAATTCCTCGACAAGAATCCAAACAGGACTGATATGGAAAAGAATTTTTCATACTCTGGTCCCAAACCTTTCTCAAAAGAGACAGCCATTGTGATGATGGCTGATGCTGTTGAAGCATCCTCCAGAAGTCTTGCGAATTATTCTGAAGAAAACATTAGCGAGCTTGTTGAAAGGATTGTGTATATACAGGAACAGGATGGGCAGTTTTCTGAAACACCGCTGACATTCAAGGATATATCCGATATAAAGAGCGTTTTTATCAAACGGCTTTCAAATATTTATCATGCCAGGATTGCTTATCCCAAACGAGAAACTGCAAGAGGTTAACGCATATCAATAATTTCAACACCCTTATATTTTTCAGGCTGGAAAACAAATTCTGAATTATCAGGGTTCTGTTCCAGATCATATTCCTTTACAGTCAAAATTACTGTAACTCCATTCTTATACTTGTACTCAATACTTTTGAGATCAAGCGAGGGTTTACCTATGTTAATCCTTATCCTGATATGATCACTGTCCAATGCTTCCGGATAAAGGTCAATTAAATAAGAATTGGCCTGAAGCGCTTCAAATAATTCCTGATGCTCTTTATCAATAT
>JBGPAF010000062.1:0-7179 GCA_041480535.1 Bacteroidia bacterium | reverse complement strand
GCATATAGAGCGCCACATGTTTTCCTATCCTGCTTCCACCCAGGATCATAATACTTTTGGCTTCAAAATTCTCCTTACCCGAAGTAATCATCATATCATCAATGCCTTCATTTGTTGAAATGACATATACAAGGTCCCCGATCTGGAAATGTTCACCTCCCTTTGGGATTATGGTAATATCATTGCGTTTTATGGCAACTGCCCTGTATTTATCAGTGCTGTGTGTGATCGATATTTCTTCCAGGCTTTTGTTTATTATCGGGGCGTTTTCATCGAGCTTCTGAACATACATGGCAAGCTTACCTCCGCAAAATTCCATAAATTCAGTTGTTCCTGTTTCATGAAGCAGGCTCAGCACCTCACGTGCTGCGATCAACTCGGGATATATAAGGGAATCAACGCCGAGTGATTTGAAAAATTCGAGAGTAGAATGTTCCAGGTAATCGAGGTTGTCAATTCGAGCGATTGTTTTTATAGCCCCCAGTCTTTTGGCAAGTATCGAAGATGTTATGTTTGTGTCTTCCCAGTGAGTTACCGCAATAAACAGATCTGTCTTTTTCTGAAGAATCTCCTGCAGTATGTTTATTGAAGTGGCAGAGCCGGTATATGTGAGAACATCCATTGTGGACTCAACAGGCTTAAGCCGTTCCTCCTCAGTATCGATAAGAATAATTTCATGATTTTCATTCGAAAGCATTTTTGCCAGATGTGTTCCTACCTCACCTGCCCCGGCGATTATTATTCTCATAAAATCTTTTTAAAAAACATAACAAAGTAATGCATAAAATATTAAATAGTAAAATCTGAATCATAACCTTGCCCTGAATGCACCTGATTTTTTAACAAAGTGAATAGTATCAGTTTTAAAGTTAGGCAGATTGGCAGAAAAATTAAAATATGAAGAGACCTGAGGCGTCATGATCAGTGAGTTGACTGGTTTTGGGAATATGATTTGTTTTTCGACTTTTGGATAGAGACCTCTTAATATTATGAAATCAGGATCAGCTTTTTGCACAAGACGGTTGTTCAGGTAATTGCAAATCAGGATCCGGCTGTTGCCGGCTATTAATCCGGTGATATTCTTATCAAGGATATTTCTTTTCAGTTTAAGTCCCCTGGTTGCACACTGCCTTACCACTTCAGGAGGTATCAATGTTGTATCGCTGTAAAGATTCAGGATTTTGCCTGTCCTTATCCCTATGACACCAGAACCTGCAGTGTTATAAACAATGAGTTCAGCGGAAGTCCTGTCTGAAATATTCCTTATGGTTCCGGCTGATATAAAAAGGAGCAAAGCATAAAACAGATAACGAAGAGGATACATTTTCCTGTTCATTAAGAACAGCATGAAGATAAAAATAACAAAAAACAGAAGGATCGATTCAATTGGAACCATGCCAATGTTTTCGATGGTCGAAAACGGAAGGGCAGAGGCTCTTTCAGTCAGTAATTCAGTTAGACCCGTAAGATAATTCAACAACGAGGCAAGAGGTTGAGATATAAACTTAATGGGGTATGTCAGAGGAACCAGACAGCCAACTATTATTAAAAAGGAAGAAAGCGGTACAATAATAATATTTGTTAAAATAAACCACGTTGGGAACCGGTTGAAAAGTGAAATAGTCAGTGGCAGAGTTCCTGCCTGGGCTATAATAGTCACTGCTGCTGACTGCCATATCTTATCGCCCACCCAGGTTTTACAAACTAACTTAAGGTAAAAATCCCGGTAAAAGCAGATAATAAAGATCACCGCTGAATAGGAGAGGAGAAATCCTGCATCAAATATGACTGAAGGTCGGATCAGAATCAGAATAAATGCGGAGGCAAGCACTGAATTTAAGCTATTCACACTCCTTTTCATAAGTTTCCCTGTCTGGAGAAAAGAAAACATTAATGTTGCCCTTAAGACGGAAGGGGTCAATCCTGTAACAAATGCAAAGGCCCATAGCAACAAAACAGTTATGACTATTCTGAGGACATTGAGTTTCCTTTTCATGAAGAAGAGCAGGTTAAAGACAAACAGGCTGAGAATAACTGCATGCAGGCCTGATACAGCCATAATATGCATGACTCCGGCTTTAATAAAGATCTGCTTCTGCTCCGGATCCAGCATATTTTTCTGTCCCAGCGTTATTGCCGCGACAAGGGCAAGCCTGTCGCCGGTGATACCCCGCTCTTTATACATCCCGATAATCTTTTCCCTTATTATTAATGCTCTGTGCATCAGTTTTCTGTGACCTGGCGTGGAATGACCGATAATATCTTCTGGCCCGACAAAACAATAATACTTTATGCCATGGTTCTCCATATAGAATTTATAATCAAATTCATGAGGATTTCCCCTGTTGACAATCGGGTTTGGAGTACACCTGACTATCAGAAAATCTCCCGGAAGCAGGGATTTTATGATAGTATCTTTCCTGAAATAAACAAGCAATGAGCCCTTTAATGGCAGCTCATAATTTTCTGTAATCGTGGAGTATAGTCTGACTATGAGCCTGTAACTGTTCCCTTTTTCTTCAGGATACTCTGAAAGGGTACAGTTATAGATTCCCGTTCCAGGCTCCAGATCTGATAAACTTTCTTTTTCATTTGTATAAAGCAGCAAGCCGCATAGGAAAAGTGCAAACGTCAGAGTGCAGCCATATATATTGTTTATAAGACTTTTATTATAAAACAGGCTTATACCAAATCCTGAAACTAAAATAATTGATGACGTAACCAGGAAAAGAAGACCAGGTTTTAAATAAAGGCCTGAAATAATTCCAATACAGATTGGAAGGCCTATCCTTAGAAAAGGTATTTCTTTATTCAGCACAGTCTGCAGCTATGAGACTATAATGAATAAAGGTACAAAAAAGAGATGTGAAATAAAAATTTGTTTGTGTGATCTGTATGAAGACCGAAGTAGGATCTTTTGCACCTGAAACATAATTCCCCCTTTGAAGGGGGCCGAGCGTTAAAAAATAGCCCGGGGGGCTATTTTAGCGAAGGAGACAGCCTGCAGGGGAGATCTTGTGGTGGGGGTTAGGGGGATGTTTTCAGTCTTCAGACTTCCGTCTTCTGTCTTCTTTCTTCCAGCTTCTTCACCTTATCTTCTGTCCGGGAAGTATCGTCTTGTAGTCGGCCTCAAACTTCCCCTTGCTGATTGCATTCAGCTTGCCTTTCAGCAATCTTTTTCTCAGGGGGCTTACTTTGTCAGTAAAAAGGATCCCGTCGAGGTGATCATATTCATGCTGAATTATCCTTGCTTTGTAGCCATCATATTCCTCATCATGAAACTCCCAGTTCGCATCATAATAGGTAATTCTGATATGCGATTCACGGTTGACTTCTTCCCTCAGGTTAGGTATGCTAAGACATCCTTCTGTCATCAGCTGGAGGTCTCCTGACTTTTCAATGACATGGGCATTAATAAAGGCTTTTTTGAAATCAGCAAGTTCCGGCTCGTCATCACCAACAGGTTTCCCGTCAATAACAAATATTCTTATTGATTTACCAATCTGCGGAGCTGCCAGACCAAGACCTTCGGATCTGTACAACGTTTCAAAAAGATCAGCTATCACCTGATCCAGTCCGGGATAATCTTTATCTATCTCCTCTGCTACTTTTCTTAAAACCGCATGTCCGTATACTACTATTGGATATACCATTGGATTACAAAACTTTTTACTTTTTCCTTTTTACTTTTGCCTTTTATCTTTGGTTTTTCATGAACTCACCCCCTTCCCCTCTCTGCTTCGCAAAGAGGGGTGACTAGGGATAAAGAATTATTTTTGCCTTTTTACTTTTGCCTTTTATCTTTTGTCTTTTGTCTTTTATCAAGGAACGATTGCAGGATAATTGAAGCGCTGATCTTATCAACCATCGATTTATCCTGCCGGTCTTTTTTCTTTACTCCTCCCTCGATCATTGCTTTCAGTGCCATTCCTGAAGTAAACCTCTCATCAACCAGGTGAATTGGTTTTCCAGGGAACGACTTCTCAATCTTCTTAATGAAAGGATTTATATATCTAACAGATTCACTTGCCTTGTTGTTCAATTTTACCGGATATCCGATCACAAATTCATCAACAGATTCAATTTTTGTATATTCTTCAATGAAATTGTCAAACTCACTGGTTTTTACAGTTTTCAGGGGAGAGGCAAAAATACAAAGCGGATCGGTAACTGCAAGTCCGATCCTTTTTGTTCCATAGTCGATGCCGAGTATTCTGCCCATGTTGTTTTCAATGGATGCAAAATTAAAAAAAAAAGCCACCCTTCCGGATGGCTCTGTAAATTATTTGGTTCAGTCGCTTATTTTGCTTCTACCTGCTCGTACACCATCGCCGCCAGCCTCTGATAAGACTTGTACCTCCATTTTGCATTCTCCTCGGCAGCTTTGAAAAGGATTTCTGCTTCGGCAGGAAAGGACTTGACAAGCGAAGTGTAGCGTACCTCTGACTGCAGGAAATCCTGGAACCTGGTCCAGTCAGGCTCCTTCGAATCGAGAGTGAACGGATTCTTTCCTTCTTTTTCAAGAAGCGGATTATGCCTGTACATATGCCAGTATCCTGATTCAACAGCGAACTTTTCCTGAGCCTGGGTTTTACCCATTCCATCCCTCAGTCCATGATTTATGCATGGAGAATAAGCAATTATCAGCGACGGTCCAGGATAAGCTTCGGCTTCCTTAATAGCTTTCAGGTACTGGGAATTACTTGCCCCCATTGCAACCTGAGCTACATAAACATAACCATAGCTCATTGCCATCATGCCAAGATCTTTCTTGCGGATCTTCTTCCCTGATGCTGCAAATTTGGCAACAGCTCCTGCCGGCGTTGATTTCGATGCCTGGCCGCCTGTGTTTGAATAAACCTCGGTATCAAGGACGAGAACATTCACATCTTCACCTGATGCAAGAACATGGTCCAGTCCTCCGTAACCTATATCATAAGCCCAGCCGTCACCGCCGATTATCCAGTGTGATTTCTTGATAAGATATTGTCTGAGACTGAGGATCTCTTCCGTAACTTCGGTTTTCTCTTTGCTGCATGCTTCGATAACATTAGCTGAAGCAATCCTTGAAGCTTCTGCATGATCTTTTTCCAGCAGCCATCCTTCAAAAGCAGCTTTGACAGAGTCGCTGACCGATCCCCCGGCAATTGCATCTTTCATTCGCAATACAATACGGTCCCTGAGCTTATTTGCACCAAGTGACAATCCATAACCATATTCGGCATTATCCTCGAAAAGTGAGTTTGCCCAGGCTGGTCCGCGTCCCATTTTATTGTGTGTATACGGCATTGATGGAGCCGATCCGCTGTAGATTGATGAACATCCCGTTGCATTTGATGCAATCATCCGGTCACCAAAAAGCTGGGTAATTGCCTTGATATATGGTGTCTCTCCGCAACCTGCACATGCACCGGAAAACTCGAACAGGGGTTGTGAGAACTGGCTGTTCTTGACATTCACAAATTTGTCAACAACCGTGTCTTTATAACCGACTTTATCATGCATGTATGTCCAGCGGGCTACTTCTCCCAGTTGAGTTTCAAGAGGTTTCATTATCAGAGCCTTATTCTTTGCAGGACAAACATCGGCGCAGTTACTGCAACCTGTACAGTCCAGAACACTTACCTGGATTTTGAATTTGTACGCTTTTAATGCTCCCGGAATTCCCTGGATAGTTTTGGTTCCTTCAGGTGCCTTAGCCAGTTCCTCCTCAGTTAACAGGAACGGACGGATAACTGCGTGAGGACAAACATATGAGCACTGATTGCACTGGATACAATTTTCAGGCTGCCATTCAGGAACGTTTACTGCAATACCGCGTTTTTCATAAGCGGCGGTCCCTGACGGGAATGTTCCGTCTTCCCGGCCCCTGAATGCACTCACAGGAAGGTCGTCTCCCTTAAGTGCATTTATGGGCTCCATAACTTCACGGATGAATTCAGGAATGTCACGTGAGTCTTTTTGTTTCTTAATCTCAATTTTTGCCCACTCTGCAGGTATTTCAATCTTTGTTACATTGCTGCCTCTATCAACTGCGGCATTGTTCATATTGACCACGTCTTCACCCTTTCTGCCATAGCTCTTGTAAATGAACTTCTTCATTTCTGATTCGGCTTTCTCATAGGGAATCACGTTGGCAACCTTAAAGAAAGAGGCCTGCATGATGGTATTCGTTCTGGAACCCAGACCAAGCTCTTCTGCTATTGCTGTTGCATTGATTATGTAGAAGTTAATGCCGTTCTCAGCCATATATTTCTTCATATGATCAGGAAGACGTTTTTTTGTCTCTTCAGCATCCCATATTGAGTTTAGAAGGAATGTCCCGTTCTTCTTCAACCCTTTCAGCATATCATATTTATCAAGATATGAAGGAACATGACATGCAACAAAGTCGGGTGTATTTACATAATAAGGTGAACGGATCGGCTTATCACCGAAGCGAAGATGCGATATGGTAATACCTCCGGATTTTTTTGAATCGTACGCAAAATATGCCTGGCAATATTTATCGGTTGTCTCACCAATAATCTTGATTGAGTTTTTATTTGCGCCAACTGTTCCGTCTGAACCAAGTCCGTAAAATTTAGCTGAGTATGTTCCGGGAAGAGCAACATTTATTTCAGGAAGCACAGGCAATGAGGTAAATGTTACATCATCAACAATACCTACCGTGAACAGGTTCTTCGGCTCTTTAAGTTTCATGTTTTCGAAAACGGAAAGGATCTGGCCTGGAGTGGTATCTTTTGAACTCAATCCGTAACGGCCGCCGATTATCAATGGTCTTTCAGTTTTTTCGTAGAACATGTCCTTAACATCAAGATAAAGAGGTTCTCCCGGTGATCCGGGCTCTTTTGTCATGTCGAGAACTGTTATCTTTTTAACTGTTTTCGGGTAAACATTAAAGAAATATTTTGAGGAGAACGGACGGTAAAGATGAACAGTAATTAATCCGACCTTTTCTCCTTTAGCTCTCAGATAATCAATAACTTCTTTTGTTGTATCGGTTACCGAACCCATAGCCATAATAATATGTTCAGCATCAGGATCTCCGTAATATGTGAACGGTTTGTATTCTCTTCCCGTTAGCTTTGTGATTTCAGCCATGTAAGAGTTAACAACATCCGGTATTGGCTCATAGAACTTGTTAACAGCTTCTTTTGCCTGGAAGAAGATATCAGG
>JBGPAF010000061.1:0-7199 GCA_041480535.1 Bacteroidia bacterium | reverse complement strand
GGTGATGTTTTGCTATGGCATTGGCAATCTCCTGGAGCAGGATAGTCTTCCCTGTTTTTGGCTGTGCAACAATCAGTCCGCGCTGCCCTTTGCCAATGGGAGAAAACATATCTATTACTCTCACCGAAAGAGAACCTTCACCTGGTGTGCATAAGGTGAATTTTTCGTTAGGGAAAAGGGGTGTCAGAAAATCAAAAGGCACCCTGTCGCGTATAAAATCAGGGCTCCTTCCGTTAATCTCGTCAACCTTGATAAGGGGAAAATACTTTTCACCTTCTTTTGGAGGACGTATTGAACCCTTAATTGTATCGCCGGTTTTCAGGCCAAATAATTTTATCTGAGATTGCGAAACATAAATGTCATCGGGGGAGTTAAGATAGTTGTAGTCAGGTGATCTGAGAAAGCCGTACCCGTCGGGCATGATCTCCAGAACGCCGGTATTATATATTATTCCTTCAAATTCATAAGGTTTTTCCTTTTTCTCATCTTTAACTGGCTGAATATCAGCTATTGTCTCTTTAACAGGAGGTTCTATAATAATATCTCCCGGAACAGGATCTGCAGCTGGTTTTGTTTCTTCAAATAACGGTTCGTCACCATTTAAGGGGAGTCTGTTTTCAACTACGATTTCAGGCTTTTTTTCTTCTCTTCTCGGATAACGGTTTTCTGTGAATCTTCGGTCCCTTTCGTTTTTATCGGAGTTTCTCTGTTCATGTTTCCACCTTGGAGGTCTGATCTCTTCTTTAACAGGGTCAATACCTTTAAAAAGATTAGGTTTATCATCTGTTTTTTCAGGGCTGAAAACAGGGTCCTTCCGCTCAGGGATTGTTGTTTCAGGTTTTTTCAGGTCATCCGGTGAAACGGTTATAACTGATTCCACGGGACGGTTAATAACCGGTTTAATGGTTCTGGGCCGTTTCCCTCTTCTCTGGCCCATATCCCTGTTCTGATTAATTGATTCATTAAGCGGATCTGAATTTCTGCTTTCAGCTGCAGCGTTTTTCCTCTTTTCAGTAGCTTCAATTGCCTGCTGGTCAAGGATTTTATAGATCAGATCCTGTTTTTTCAAAGATTCTGTTCTTTTGATTTTAAGTTCTCTGGCTATATCCCTTAACTCGGGAAGAAGCTTATTGCTTAGCTCAAGTATGTCGTACATAATAATAAAAAATGAAAATAAAGAGATTTAAAAATTTGTCATTGGATAACCAGCCTTGGAAGTGAAGCTGAGCCGGTAGGAAAACCGGCACAATATTAATAAAATAAACAATAAATTATAATTAATTATGAAAAAAAGCCTTGGGATAATCTTGAATTCAAATAATAAATGATATTCAACAGCAGTAAATATCCAGCGCAATTTAGGCTAAATCTCCGACTAAACAAAAATATTTTAAGATAATATGATATTTCAGACTTTTTTTTTATTAAAATTGTACTCGAAGCCTCCATTTGTGAACCTAACTCAAGTGAACCTGTAAATGCGTCAGCTAAAGATTACAAAACAGGTTACTAACCGCGACACCCCATCTCTGGACAAGTACCTTCAGGAGATTGGCAGGGTAGATCTCATTTCACCGGAAGAAGAAGTTATTCTTGCCAGAAAAATAAAATCAGGCGATGCTGCTGCGCTTGGGAAACTCGTAAAAGCAAACCTTCGTTTCGTTGTATCAGTTGCAAAACAATATCAGAACCAGGGAATGGGGCTCCCTGATCTGATCAATGAGGGTAACCTCGGACTTATGAAGGCAGCCCAGCGCTTTGATGAAACCAGGGGATTTAAGTTTATTTCCTATGCTGTGTGGTGGATCCGCCAGGCAATTCTGCAGTCACTGGCTGAACAGGCTAGAATTGTAAGGCTTCCTGTAAATAAGATCGGATCAATCAATAGAATAAACAGAGCTTTTTCCAGGCTTGAACAGGAATACGAAAGGGAACCATCATCCCAGGAAATAGCTGATATGCTTGAAATCATTCCAGAAGACGTCAAGGAATCATTAAAAACAAATGGCAGGACAGTAAGCATGGATGCTCCGATAAGTTCGGAAGAAGAGAACACCATGTACGATGTTATGCAGAATCCCGATACACCCAGCCCTGATAAGAACCTTATAAATGAATCGCTTGCGTACGAAATTGAACGTGCGCTCAGCTCACTTTCCCCGCGTGAATCGAAAGTACTCAAACTCTATTTCGGACTAGGGATGAAACATCCTTTTACGCTCGAGGAGATAGGAGAGGAGCTAAACCTTACCCGTGAAAGGGTGCGTCAGATCAAAGAGAAAGCAATCAAAAGGATCCAGTTCACCACCAGATGCAAAATCCTCAAAACTTACCTGGGTTAAATATTTGTTCCTATATTTGATTAAAATTTACTGACATGGATCATCTTGTCTCTCCATCGCTGTTAGCTGCTGATTTTCTGAATCTTGAAAAGGATATTAAAATGGTTAACAATAGCCTGGCCGACTGGATTCATTGTGATATTATGGATGGTGTCTTTGTTCCAAACATCTCCTTTGGATTGCCGGTTGTGGAACACATTAAGAAAATAGCCGAAAAACCTCTCGATGTTCATTTGATGATCTTTGATCCCGACAGGTACCTGTCACGATTCCATGATGCCGGAGCAAACATCCTTACTGTTCAGTATGAGGCTTGCACCCATCTGCAAAGGAGTGTAACTGAAATACACAGACTCGGCATGAAAGCCGGCGTTGCAGTTAATCCGCATACTCCAGTTTGCCTGCTTGTAAATACCCTACCTTTCATTGATATGGTGCTTATTATGACTGTAAATCCAGGGTTTGGCGGGCAGTCATTTATTAATGAAAGCTACAATAAGATTATGGAGTTGCGCAAAATGATTGACGACGGAGGTTATAATGTTCTAATTGAAGTCGATGGAGGGATCGACACTAAAAACGCCGCTAAGCTTATTGAAACCGGAGTGAATGTTCTTGTTGCAGGCAATGCAATATTCAGCTCATCTGACCCTGAAGGGACAATAAGAAAGCTAAAGAAGTTGGAGTAAATTTGTAGGCCACTTTTGTCCGCCGGGCGGCGGGTATCTCCCCCGGTGGGGGAGAAAATGCTGTGCATAAAAGTAAGATCCGTGAATTTTTCCCCCTCCGGAGGGAATTAAAAGGGGGTTTTATTCCGAAAAATAAGCTGACTAATTATTCCTTTTTTATACAGTCAGAAATATATTTTATTATTTCCTCTTTATTATCCGGGCTGAACCAGACAATCTCCTTATCCCTGCTCCACCATGTCATCTGCCTTTTAGCATAACGGCGGCTGTTCCTTTTAATGAGTTCAATTGCTTTATCCCGTGATATTTTACCTTCAAAAAAATCAAAAAACTCACTGTAGCCCACACTTTTCAAAGGACTAAGGTGCCTCAGATCAAATAATGCCCTGGCCTCATCCTCCAGACCACTATTAATAATCTCATCAACTCTTGAATTAATTCTTCTGTAGAGATCTTCCCTGTCTCTCCTGAGGCCTATCTTTATTATATTGAAATCTCTTTCCACATTTCTGTCAGTAAGGAACTCAGTGTAACGGTGGCCGGTTGTTTCGTATATCTCCAGAGCTCTTATAATTCTTTTATGATTCCGGAGATCGACCCTGGCATAATAATCCGGATCAACCAATTTAAGCTCTGCCCTGAGGCTTTCAATCCCTTCAGCTATGAATTTGGCATTATATTTTTCCCTAGCAGAAGGACCAATATCAGGAATATCATCTATCCCGCTACAAACAGCATCGATATACATTCCTGATCCTCCAGTCATTATAACCAACTTGTTTTTCCTGAATAATGATGGAAGAAGTTCCAGTACAGCCCTTTCGAACAGGCTTGCGCTGAAATAATCTTTTACCGATAAAAACCTGATGAAATGATGCCTGACTTTGTTTAGTTGATTTTCTGACGGAACAGCAGTTCCGATCTTCATTTCCCTGTAGAACTGACGCGAATCGGCAGAAATAATTTCAGTTTTAAAATGGCTGGCAATATCAATAGAAAAATCACTCTTGCCGACGCCTGTCGGGCCAAGAATAACTATCAGGAAATTTTTCATTTAATGCTGATCCGGGTAGACTATTCGTCTTCCTCGTTCAGGATTTCGGGATTTTCAAAATCAGGAAGTGTTTCCTCGTCCCCTTCGTTAAGGAAAAGTTCATCTACTTCAGGTTCATCTTCATCCTCCTCATCATCATCGGAAACAACGATGTTGTTATATAGTTTACGGGAGCTGCTGCCAAAGACAACCTGTTTAGGCGGTATGCTTTTTGAATTTGTGCAGATTGGATATTCGCGGTCCTCAATTACTTTTGTTTCTCCTGTGTATTCAACAAAAAGAGCCCTGTCGTTAAAGAAGTCGAATACATAAAGCAATTTCTGGTTCTTTCTGAAGATTATTTCCTCAAGAACTGCTGTTTCCATCGTAGATGATCCTGTCCCCATATCGAAAAGAGTAAACTCTTCTTCTTTTTCCCAGTTGTCTGTTGCAAGGTAAAAAGAAGCCATCTGAGATTTATCATACTCCAGTTCTTCCTGGATAATATTATGAAAATCCAATAAGGTCTGCGAGTCAAGAAACTCAAATTCCCTCACAAATGACTCATCTTCATCTGATAACACAACGAATTTATAAACCATACCACTATTAATTCGACGGGTGCAATATAGTATTTTTTATTTTACAATATTCCTGCTCATTTTTTTTTAAGAAGAAAATCTATTGTGTCTGTTCCATCAGCATAATCCCACAGGCGAGGCGATTGGGCCATTCCAAAAGGAATATTTCTGCGGTTCACAATACACTGGATCTTTTCCCTGCTGTCTTCAACTTCCTGAAAAACTTCATTTATAGAATTATAAAGATCAAAGTACAACACTGATACAGGAGAAGCTATTCCTTTGTTCTCCTTAAGAAGCAGGTATCCTGTATCAATGAATTTTTCTTTATTTACAAGAAATACTGCCTTGTTGTAATCATAATTGTTGGCGTACTTGTTATGATTTATTATAGTGGAATATCTCGACCAGTTATGTGTCATTTCTGTAATGTCATACCCTGACGGTAAATATATTTTTGATACGCTCCTGCATCCCAGGCCGAAATATGAAAAAATATCAGATCCAAGTTTCGATAACTCTGCTTCAGTTTCGAACCCTTCAATTATTGCAACACTGTTCCTGTTTCTCCTTATGATATGCGGGTATTTCCCGAAATAATATTCAAAATATCTTGAACTGTTATCATTTCCCGTCGCTATGACTGCATCAAATCCTTTAATCAATCCATCAGTGAATGTGATCTTCTTCTTAAATCCAGGATTGATATTGCATAACATATTGCTGATGTAAACGATAAGCTCCGGATCTTTTGAGCTGGTCTTTGCAATCAGATTGTTCCCTGAAATAAGTACTGACAGGAAGTCGTGGAATCCGACAAGGGGAATATTGCCGGCCATAATTACACCAACATTAATTGCACTGTCAACTGAATCAAGGGAAGGATAGCGATTCGTCCAATTTATAAGATTCTCATGAGTCAGCTCATCTGCAATAGCTTTTATTGCCATTCTGACATTTTCAGGTGTGAGCCATTGATTTTTATATTGCTGATCATTGATAAGCTTTTCAAGATCAGAAGAATATCGGGTGTCTGCTCCCTCAAGGGAATTTCTAAGGATTCTACCCAGTTCAGAAAATGATTCTATTCTTTCATTCAGTGTCATTATCGCTTGATTGAACGCTGCAAATTTATTGAATTCAGCGTAACTCTGCAGATTATAATCTGCGAAACTCTGCAAGAACAAAAAAGTTTCTCGCAGATTTACGCAGAGTTTTACGCTGATTTGAGCAGAATGGGAAAGGTGGTTAATTGCCATTTTTTCAACGTATTAAGCAACGTATTAAGCAACGTTGCAAACCACGTTGCATACTACGTTGCTATAAAAAAACTGATCCCGAATCATCGGGATCAGTTTTAAGAAACACGGTCAAACTTAATCAGAAACTAATTCAAAGCAAAGTTTATCGGAATCATATACCAGACAGCAACATTCTTACCGTCCTTTACACCCGGTTTTTCAAAATCAGGGAGTAAACTGACAACCCTGAAAGCTTCCTGATCCAGTTCCGGATCCACACCTTTAAGAACACTTACCTTATCGACACTCCCGTCAGCCTCAACGGCAAATCGCACAATTACCTTACCCTGGATGCCTTTTGTCTTTGCGGCCTCAGGATATTTGGTATTATCTGTAATAAACTGCATAAGGGCAGCATCTCCTCCTTTGAACGCCGGCATTACATCAACCTCTACAAATGGAGCATCTGAACCGGTTTCAGCTACTGGTGGTGGGGGTGGTGGAGGAGGGGGGGCAACCTCTATTCCTGCATCAGCAGGTTTATTACTCTGGGTGCAGGAGGAAATGAAAATCATTACAGCTGCAATTACCGGCAATACCATCAGCAATTTGAGGTTTGCCAGAGCTCTGGAACGTTTTTTTGTCATCATGATCATTCGTTTTTTAATAAGTGAGGGATTTGAAAAACTATTTGTAATTGTGAAAACTTTCGATTTAAATACCTGGTTAAACAACAGTTTCTGGTAGTTGTTGACAGACATGCCAAGAGTAATGCATTCTTCATCTGCCTGATATTCATGAACTGCCCGTAATGATCTGCTGAACAGATGAATGAACGGATTAAACCATTGAACGATCTTAACTATTTCGATAAATACTATATCAAAGGAATGGTGATGGTTGAGATGATTCTGCTCATGCTTTATTATCTCTTCTGCTTCCTCTGACGTCAGCCTGTTGTTTACAAATACATGTCCAAAAGCTGAAAACCCTGCTGTATTTAAACCATTGAACCTTATTACACGACTTCCTCTTGTTTTGTGATGATTGATGAGAACAAAAAGCTCCAGAAAGTCAACTATAAGTTTTATCCCGGTAAAAATCACACCGGCTAAATAGATTATAAACAACCAGCTGTATCCGGTCATCCCGGTAATGCTAAAAATTGAGGATGAACTGTTATTTTCGGTACCCGATATAAAAATATCAGACAAAACCCTGCTGAATACAGGAATATTGATTGGTTTGGCTGCAGCGATTGTAATCGACGGAAGAATTAATGCTGATATGACCGACAGGAGAATGAAACTCCT
>JBGPAF010000060.1:0-7253 GCA_041480535.1 Bacteroidia bacterium | reverse complement strand
AACATGCAACTTAACCTTACATACTAATTCCACCATCAATGAAGAATACTGTCTTTACTAAATTTCATGAGGCAGCAGGAGCCAGGATGGTTCCTTTTGCAGGCTATAATATGCCGGTAGAATATATTGGGATTAATGAGGAACATATTGCCGTAAGGGAAAGCGTCGGCGTATTTGATGTTTCGCATATGGGAGAGTTCTGGGTATCAGGGCCTTCAGCTTTACCGTTTCTTCAGTATATAACATCAAACGATGTATCAGCTCTGTGGGACGGGAAGGTTCAATATTCATGCTTCCCAAACGGCAAAGGAGGAATAGTTGATGATCTCCTTGTCTACAGGTTAAGTCAGGATAAGTACCTTCTGGTCGTCAATGCTGCTAATACTGAAAAAGACTGGAACTGGTGCGTGGAAAATGCTGCAAAATTTGGTATTGTACCCGGAAAGGATCTAATAAACGCTTCGGATGATATAGCACAGCTTGCAATCCAGGGACCGCTTGCCCTGAAGGCAATGCAGAAATTAACAGCAGCACCTGTAATTTATATGGAATATTATTCATTCAGGATAATTGAATTTGCCGGAATTAAAGAGGTCATTTTCTCAACTACAGGCTATACTGGAGCCGGAGGATGCGAGATTTACGTAAGGAATGAAGAAGGTGCTAAATTATGGAAAGCAGTTTTTGAGGCTGGAAAGGAATTTAATATAAGACCAATTGGCCTCGCTGCAAGGGACACGCTTCGCCTCGAAATGGGCTATTGCCTCTATGGTAATGATATTAACGATACGACCTCCCCTATCGAAGCAGGACTTGGCTGGATTACTAAATTCACTGATAATAAGAATTTTGTCGATAAAAGTTTACTCCTTAAACAAAAAGAGGAAGGTGTGGCCAGAAGACTTAAGGGATTTGTAATGATTGATCGTGGCATACCGCGCCAGCACTATGAAGTAGTCGATGCCAATAGCGTTAATATCGGTGAAGTCACTTCAGGTACAATGTCTCCCATGATGAAACAGGGAATAGGCATGGCCTACCTTGCAAAGGACTTCTGGAAACCCGACACTGAGATTTTTATAAGGATAAGGAATAAAGATCTTAAAGCAAAGGTCGTAAACCTTCCAATCTATAATAAAAGCTGACAGGTGAAAATTCATCAATAATCAGTAATGGGGAAAAGAAATCTGGAGACCTGCTTTTCACCTGCCTTGTACGAACCTGAAGGGCATGAAGGTTCCATAGTAGTTGTTATTGATATCCTGCGGGCATCATCCTCAATATGCACTGCTTTCGAGAATGGAGCTGAATCCATAATACCTGTTGCGACTGTTCCTGAAGCTAAAGCTTATAAAGAAAAAGGTTTTCTGATAGCCGCTGAACGAGATGGCTTTGTCCTTGATTTTGCTGATTTTGGAAACTCACCTTTTAATTTCACCCCCGAAAAAGTTGCCGGCAAAACAATTGTTTACAGTACAACAAACGGGACCGGGATTATAAAAATGGCTTCTTCGGCAGGCTTTATTGTTATCGGTTCATTTCTTAATATCAGTGCACTCACAGACTGGATCACAGAACAGGAGAGGAACGTTATCCTCTTCTGCGCGGGCTGGAAAAACCGGTTTAACCTTGAGGATACCATATGTGCCGGTGCTATTGCTGAAAGACTTCTGGTATCATCGTTATATTCGACAATCTGTGACTCAACCCTTGCAGCTCTTGATCTCTGGTCCCTGGCAAAAATAGACCTCCCCGGTTATATTGAAAAGGTGGCACAACGATCGAGACTGAGGGATAAGAAACTTGATGACTGTATTAAATTCTGTCTGACTGCAGATTATACCCGCAAGATTCCAATAGTAAAGGATGGCATTCTTGTCAGCTTGGTTCTTTAAAAAGTAAGTATTTCCAAAGTTCCTGCACTAGATATGTAAACGAAACTACCCGATCGTTTTATTCTTGCTTGTACTTAAAATTCTTTATTTTTGTAGTAATACCCGATCAGACACATTAAACTAATATTATAATCTTCACATCATGAAAAAACACAATTTTTACGCCGGACCTTCAATTCTTCCCCAGTACACCATTGATAAAACAATTGAAGGTATCAGAGATTTTGCCGGTTCAGGATTGTCTGTCCTGGAGATTTCTCATCGCAGCAAGGAATTTGTGGCTTGTATGAATGATACAATTGCCCTTGTAAAGGAATTACTGGAGGTGCCGTCAGGATACCAGGTAATATTTCTTGGAGGAGGAGCAAGTCTCCAGTTTGCAATGGTCCCCATGAACATGATGAATAAGAAATCAGCCTATCTTAATACCGGAGAATGGGCAAACAAAGCTTTAAAAGAGGCTAAGTTATATGGCGAGGTTGTTGAAGTGGCTTCATCAAAAGATAAACTTTACAACTTCATCCCTAAGAATTATACAGTTCCGGCAGATGCTGACTATTTTCATGTCACAACAAATAATACGATATACGGTACGGAATTGAAAAAAGATCCTGTTGTCAATATTCCACTGATAGCTGACATGTCCTCAGATATATTCAGCCGCCCTGTTGATGTTTCAAAATATTCAATCATTTATGCCGGTGCTCAGAAAAACCTTGCTCCTGCAGGCGTTACACTTATCATCCTGAAAGAGGATGTATTGGGCAAGGTAACCCGGCCGATCCCCACAATGCTTGACTACCGTACTCATATCAAAGGGGAGTCCATGTTCAATACGCCTCCGGTTTTTGCAATATTTGCTGCCCAGCAAACGCTGCATTGGCTTAAAGATCTTGGCGGAGTCAGGGCTATTCAGAAAAAGAATATCGAAAAAGGCGGGATGCTTTATGACGAGATAGACAGGAATAAGCTTTTCGTGCCGACTATAAAGGATCCTGAAGATCGTTCACTTATGAATATATGTTTTGTAATGGCTGATGAATACAAGGAGCTGGAACAGCCATTTGCAGAATATGCAAAGTCAAAAGGAATGCTTGGTATTGCTGGTCACCGTTCAGTAGGTGGCTTCCGTGCTTCAACATATAATGCTCTTCCCCTTGAGAGTGTTAAAGCTCTTATCGATACAATGAGGGAATTTGAAACTAAGAATTAATTTAAAGCTTCTTTAAGGTCTAAGGTAATTCCATATAATTATTAACCGGATGTTGTCATGAAAATACTTGTTGCAACAGAAAAAGCGTTTGCTCCGGCAGCAATAGAGCAGATACGGGCAGTTGCCTGGGCAGAAGATTATGAGCTTATTTTACTCGAGAATTACAAAAGTATTAGTGAATTTCAGGCTGCAATTTCAGATGCCGACGCTCTGATTGTTCGAAGCGACCTGGTTACCAGGGAGATTCTTTCAGCTGCCGGAAAACTCAAGATAGTTGTAAGAGCTGGAGCAGGTTATGACAATATTGATCTTGATGCCTGCACTGCTAAAGGTGTGGTAGCTATGAATACGCCTGGACAGAATTCAAACGCTGTTGCCGAACTTGTTTTCGCTATGATGCTTTATCAGGCCAGGGGCGGTTTCGGCGGCGAAACGGGAACAGAACTTCGTGGAAGAACCCTCGGCATTCATGCTTTTGGGAATGTCGGGAAATATGTGGCTGAGATTGGAAGGGGCCTTGGTATGGTAACATACGCATTTGATCCTTTTGTGAATGATAATGTTATAGCTGCATCAGGTGCAAAAGTGTGCAGAAGAGCAAAGGAACTATATTCAACCTGCCAGTACGTTTCACTGCATTTGCCGGCCAACAGTGAAACTGCCAGTTCAATTGGTTTCGATCTGTTAGTTAATATGCCCTACAATGCTGTCCTTGTCAATACAGCCAGGAAAGAGATTATCAATGAGGAAGATCTACTGAGAGTATTTGAAAGTCGGCCCGATTTCAAATATCTGGCGGATGTTGAACCTGACTGCAGACCTGTGTTTGAAGAGAAATACAAAGGCAGATTTCTTTTTACCGGGGAAAAAATGGGAGCCCAGACTAAAGAAGCCAATATGAATGCGGGGATCGCCGCCGCCAAGCAAATTGCCAGTTATTTTAAAACCGGGAACGAAAAATTCAGAATAAATAAATAGAAAAAGAAATTAAATGGCTGTTGTCAAACCTTTCAGAGGATTACGACCTCCTCAATCCATTGCCAGGGATCTGGCATGTCTGCCCTACGATGTAATGAACACTGAAGAGGCCATAAGAATGGCTCAGGGTAAGGAGTGCTCGCTTCTTCATATAACACGGTCCGAA
Source organism: Bacteroidia bacterium (assembly GCA_041480535.1). GTDB lineage: Bacteria > Bacteroidota > Bacteroidia > Bacteroidales > VadinHA17 > LD21. The sequence goes on along the minus strand of JBGPAF010000060.1, from coordinate 3,001 downwards.
ATTGACCTTCCGCCTGAAACAGATATCCATTCGGAAGAGGTATATAATAAGTCGGTCAGCAATTTCACACTCTGGAGAAAAAAAGGCTGGCTTATCCAGGATGACGAGCCTCATTTTTATATTTATGCCCAGACAATGCAGGCCCGGACACAGTATGGGATCGTAGGATGTGCTTCAGTTGATGATTATCTGAATGGCGTTATTAAGAAGCATGAACTTACCAGACCCGATAAGGAACAGGACCGGATGATCCATGTAAGGGTGAATAATGCAAATGTTGAACCGGTGTTTTTTGCATATCCTGCTGTAAAGAAGATAGATAAAATTGTCAGTTCCATCACTAAAAAAGAGAAACCTGAATATGATTTCGTTTCTGAGGATAGCTTCAGACACAGATTCTGGGTAGTAAAGGACCAGGAGACTAACAAGCTGATAGAAAAACTCTTTTCTGAAAAAGTGCCTTTCACATATGTTGCAGATGGTCATCACCGGACTGCAGCTGCTGCACTTGTCGGCAAAGAAAAACGGGACAAAAATCCAAAACATTCCGGAACAGAGGAGTATAATTATTTCATGGCTGTTCATTTTCCCGATAACCAACTCAGGATTATTGATTATAACAGGACTGTGAAGGATCTCAACGGCCTTTCTGAAAAGGAATTTCTCGCAAAGCTTGAAATGGGATTCGTGATCAAAGAAAAAGGCACGAAAATATATAAACCGCGTAAGCTTCATAACTTCTCGATGTATCTTGGCGGTAAATGGTACAGCCTTGCAGCCCGTTCTGAAACTTATGATGACAAAGATCCCATTGGAGGACTTGATGTGACGATTCTGGCAAATCAGATTTTGACCCCCATACTTGATATACAGGATCTGAGGCGTTCGAAAAGAATTGACTTTATCGGTGGTATCCGCGGTCTCGGGGAACTTGAGAAGAGAGTCGATAGCGGAGATATGAAGGTTGCCTTCGCGCTTTACCCGGTCTCGATGAAACAGCTGATTACAATTGCCGATTCGGGAAATATTATGCCTCCAAAGACAACCTGGTTCGAACCAAAATTAAGAAGCGGACTTGTAATCCACCTTCTTTAACTGGATTAAAACCAATTTATCCTTAACGGTGGACAGAATAATAATTAGAAGATTGCTTTCCCCGCCGGTTGGGCGGGGTCGCAATGACGGTATTAACATTATAGTTCCCCTCCCTGGAGGGGCTAGGGGTGGGTTTTTAAGGATATGAATCAAATTGCATCAAATATAAGATCCCTTAAACAACAGATACCGCCATCTGTTAAGCTTGTTGCAGTATCAAAAACGAAACCTGTCAGCGATATTCTTGAAGCTTACAACACGGGCCATAAATCATTCGGAGAGAACAGGGTGCAGGAACTTCTTCAGAAGAAAGATCTTCTTCCGTCAGATATAGAATGGCATCTGATCGGCCATCTTCAGACAAATAAGGTCAGGCCGGTCGTCCCTTTCATCAGTATGATTCAATCGGTCGACAGTTTCAAATTACTGAAACTGATAAATTCTGAAGCCTCAGAGGTAAACCGTACAATTAATTGCCTGTTGCAGATACACATTGCTGAAGAAGAAACAAAATATGGATTCAGCATGGCTGAAATCCATGATATGCCCGGGTCGAAAGATTTTAGCAGCCTGAATTCATTAAGGATTTGCGGGGTAATGGGTATCGCTACATTCACTGATGACTCTGACAGGATACGAAAAGAATTCAGATATCTTACCGCGTGTTTTAATGAACTCAGGCTGAAATATTTCAAAGATGACAGAAATTTCAAGGAGATTTCAATGGGAATGTCGGGTGATTATAAAATTGCTGTCAGTGAAGGAAGCACAATAATCAGAATCGGAAGTCTTATCTTTGGAGAAAGAAAATAAGCAAATTAAATATATAGTAAAATGGGAAACCTTACTACAAAATACCTTGGCCTCACACTTACAAGCCCATTGATAATCAGCAGCAGCCGCCTGACTTCTTCACTGGGTCAGCTTAAGGAAGCAGAGGAGAATGGGGCAGGGGCAGTGGTACTGAAATCTCTGTTTGAGGAGCAGATAAATCATCATATTCATTCAATCCAGTCCTCATCGGGCTATCCTGAGGCCGATGACTATCTTTCTAACTATATCCAGTCAAACTCAGTTGAAAATTATCTTGACCTGATCAGAAATGCCAAGAAAAATCTCAGCATTCCGGTAATTCCAAGCATTAATTGTTTTACTTCCCGCGGTTGGACAGGATTTGCAAAAAATATTACGGACGCAGGAGCTGATGCAATTGAAATCAATGTCTTTTTTATGCCTACCGACAGGAAAAAATCGTCGGCAGAATGTGAAAAACTCTATTTTGACCTTATTGAAACTTTAAAGAAGACTGTTAAAATCCCTGTTGTCTTAAAGATAGGATACAGATTTTCTAATATCCTGTATATGATCGATCAGTTTTACATCAGAGGTGTTCAGGGTGTGGTAATGTTCAACAGGTTTTATGAGCCTGATATCGACATTAATAAGATGGAAGTAATCCCTGCTGCAATATTAAGCCAGGAAAATGAAAGACGGTATGTTCTGAGATGGATAGGAATGGCAAGCGCACAGGATATTAAAATTGATATTTCAGCTTCAACAGGGGTTCATACCGGCCAGGATGCCGTCAAGTATCTTCTTGCCGGTGCTGATACTGTCCAGGTCTGTTCCGCACTATATAATAAAGGTATTCCCTTTATTAAAACAATGAATAAACAAATATCTGACTGGATGATCGTGAAAGGTTTTAATAACATTGATGATTTCAGAGGGAAGCTTAATTACCTCAACTATGAGAAACCAACGGTTTTTGAAAGAACCCAGTTCATGAAGTATTTCTCATCGTTTGAGTAAAGAATTGTTCAAACAGGCGAAACCCATTAACCGCAAAGTTCGCAGAGATATTTCGCAAAGGTCGCAAAGGAATGCAAACTAGAATTTTAGCTTT
>JBGPAF010000059.1:0-7311 GCA_041480535.1 Bacteroidia bacterium | reverse complement strand
GTTCCTTTCCCCGCCGGAAAGCACTTCGCATTTTTTCTCCTGATCGGCTCCGGTAAAGTTAAATCTCGAAACGTATGCCCTGGCATTAACAAGCCTGTTGCCGACCATAACATCGTTCTGTCCTCCCGAAATGACTTCATACACTGTTTTCTTGGGGTCGATTGCCGAATGAGCCTGATCAACATAACCGAGAACTACGGTCTCACCAATCTGAAAATCCCCTTTTGTTGCCTTCTCCTGGCCCATGATCATCCTGAAAAGAGTTGTTTTACCGGCACCATTAGGACCAATGACACCAACGATCCCGTTCGGAGGAAGATTAAACTCAAGATCTTCAAATAATAATTTATCTCCGAATGACTTCGCTACCTTTGATGCCCTGATCACTTTGTCCCCAAGTCTCGGGCCATTAGGTATGAAAATCTCAAGCCGTTCTTCCTTGGCTTTTACATCCTGGTTGAGAAGGTTCTCATAGGCTCCCAGTCTTGCTTTGGATTTTGCACGCCTCGCTTTTGGCGACATCCTTACCCATTCAAGCTCCCTTTCAAGGATTTTTCTTCTTTTTACATTCCCCTTCTCTTCAATCTCAAGCCTCTTTGCCTTCTGTTCAAGCCATGATGAATAGTTGCCTTTCCATGGGATCCCTTCACCCCTGTCGAGTTCAAGGATCCAGCCGGCGACGTTATCGAGGAAATATCTGTCGTGTGTTATACAGATAACTGTTCCATGGTATTGTTTAAGAGTTGTCTCGAGCCATTGGACAGACTCCGCGTCAAGATGGTTTGTAGGTTCATCGAGCAGAAGGATATCCGGCTGTTTGAGAAGTAATCTGCACAGGGCGACTCTCCTTCTTTCTCCTCCCGAAAGAATATTGACCTTCGCATCGCTTTCGGGACATCTAAGAGCGTCCATGGCTCTCTGAATCTTATGATCAATATTCCAGCCATCGTGGTAATCGATTTTTTCCTGGAGGACTGCCTGCCTGTCCATCAGTTGCTGCATTTTATAAGGATTCTCATAGACCTCAGGTTCTCCGAACCGGTTATTTATTAATTCATATTCTTTTATCAGGTCCATTATCTCCTTAACGCCTTCCTCAACAATTTCACGGACGCTCCGGTTATCTTCAAGCAAGGGATCCTGGGGAAGGTGTCCTACTGAATATCCGGGCAGGAAAGTGACTTCTCCCTGGTACTCTTTTTCAAGTCCGGCAATTATTTTGAGAAGGGTTGATTTTCCTGATCCGTTAAGTCCGATAATACCTATTTTTGCACCCAGGAAAAAAGAGAGAGAAATATCCTTAAGCACCTGGCGATGAGGGGGAAAAGTCTTCCCTATCCGGTACATCGAAAAGATGATCTTATTGTCGTCGCTCATAGAAATTATTTTGCGACAATTTAGGAAAAAATAATTCTGATTTAAACCAGGATTGTATAAAAAGTGTCAAGAATGAACCGCAAAGATCGCAAAGGTATTTCGCAAAGATCGCAAAGAAAAATATTTAACGATTCTTACTTTGCGGACTTTGCGTCAACTTAGCGTTCTTTGCGGTTAATGGATTCTAACAATTTATCAACGTATTAAAAGACGTTTTTTAATACGTTTTTAAAGCCGTTGATTATTGAGTTACTCTTTTACCGTCGAACAGCTTGATTGTATCATCCTGCAGGAGAACCCACAGGGAGTAGACACCCTTCAGTGTTCCTATCGGGATATTCAGGCATCCCAGCGCTGCGACAACTATTACCAGATATCTTGCCCAGCTTTGAAATGACAACAGTCCGATTCCTCCAACCAGTCCCAGTGTCGACATAAACCCTATAAGCAGGGGAACACTGATTGACAGGAAACCAAGCACCATTGAAGGTATCTCGTCTCCTCCAACAACACCCTTAGCAAAATTCAGGGCAAAGAAAGCAGCCATTGCCCCTATCAGACCCAGTCCTCCGAAGCCAATATGAATGGCTCCTACCACGGTCACATGTTTTTTCATTTTTATATCTTCCATGACAATTAATTATTAATTCAGTAGTTTATATTTTCATTCCGGATTAATGACAGACTTTTAATTAAATTGTTGCATTAAAATACCTAATAATTTTCAAAAACCAGCGTTTTACAAAAAAAACAAAAGAAGCTGTAGATATCTTTTGTATTTTTGAAACCAAATTATCGATGAATGAAACGGAAAATTGTACTTGGCATATCATTCATATTAATGACACTGGCGTTCAATTCGTGTGAAGGGCTTGGAACATGCAAGGTTTGCAAGCAGGTCACATATGAGATCGGTGGCGGCGTAATCAGTGAGGACCCTGAGTCAGAGTACTGTGATGCCGCACTTATAGCGATCGAAGCCAAAAGTGACGTCATCGTCGGAAACCAGAGGACTACCTGGGAGTGCAGGTAAACCACCCACCCTTAATTTAATTCCGTCCCTGGGACTATAATCCCCATCCATTTTAAAGTATCATAATTGCTGGTTGCCAGGTGATTGGTGATTGGTGACTGGTGATTTGTTATTGGTTATTGGCAAATATTAACGTGAAAAAAGTATGGTTAAAATACATCCCCCTTACCCCCTTCAAAGAGGGAATTTAATAACCGGTAACAAGTAACCAGCAACCAGCAACGTAATTTATACTTCCAAAAAATATATTTTATTTTCCTGTGCAAACACTTTGAATATTCATTTAACGGCATTAAATTTGTTCATAAGTTGTTAGTAATTGTGATTTATAAACAGGCAGGTATCTATTTTCTGTAGTATTTTTATACAGGTCAAAATCAATTTTATAATGTCCTTGAATTTCAGCAGTTTAGAATTAACGAACAAGACTATTATCATTGTCGAGGACGATGTTCCTTCTATGAGGTACTATGAAACTCTTCTTCAAAGTTCAGGTGCAGAAGTAATAAAATTCCGTACTGGTAAGGAATTTATTGATCACATAAAGAACAAAGAGGCAAAGATTGATCTTGTAATAATGGATTTTCTCATCCCTCTTATCAACGGAATTGACTGCACCAGGATTTTCAGAAAAGAGAGGAAAAATGTTCCGGTCCTTATGATAACTGCCTACTCTTCCGAACAATCAAAATCTGACGCATATATTGCAGGATGCAATGAATACATCCTGAAACCGATTTATCCTGAAGGCGTATTTTCACTTCTTGAAAAATACCTTAAACAGGAAGTACACAATTCTGTCCTTTACCGTTCCTGATCATTTTTATTCGGTTGCTGACTTACGCTTGCCGAGATAATCGGCATAGTATGCCTCAAGCTTATTATTGATCTCATCAGCAATCTCCTTTTTACCATTCGCTTCACAAAACCCAGCTGCTTTTGATGCGTCACGGATGGCTGACTGTATTTCATATTCCGCAGAGCTGATCACGTAAGGATTCTGCTTCAGGTAATAATCCAGCCTTTCATAATAATAATCACACATTCCCCTGGTCATTTCAACAGCTTTGTCGGAGGCTCCTGCTGCAAAATATCCTTCAATAAGGTCAGTATAATATGGATCAAGAGGAAATCTGTCGGGAGGCAATAGCTTAAGACAGCGGTCAAGGACTGCAACAGCCTTTTCGTTTTTCCCTTCGGAAGTGAGTGCTTTTGCAAGCCGTGCATAGATTAATCGTGCTTTTACAACTATCAGAGTCCTTATATGATTATAATCCAGGTTCACTTTCGAATCATTTGCTCCACCCCATACAAACTTATTCATAACATTGTCATACAGAATATCTGAATCAATCCTTCCATAATCGACCCAGCTTTTATTTTCTGATTTTACAGGAACAAGTCTGAAAGCAAGTCCCTCGAGTTGAAAATATTCCTCAAGGCCAAGAGCGTCACTGTGATAACCAGTTACAAAATAGACCGGACGTTCCCAGTTATTATGAGCCAGAATATCAAGAACAATAAGCTGGCTCTTAAGTATTGAACCTCCTTTAAGACTGATATCAATATATGGGACTATTTTACCGGCATCTTCAGGCTTAACGGTTCCTGATGCAATAACTTTGGCTGAATCGACCGGGATCCTGATGGTTCTGGAGGGTATAACATCCAGTACTTCAGTCGCTGAGATCTGTACCTTTGTCGCTTTATTATCACTGTTTACCCAATCTATAACAGTAGATATGTCAACGGGATCCTTTGTCTTTTCCACAATAAAGACCTGGTTATTAATACCATCATAATATTTCTTTGCAGGAAGGGTGACCGGCAGAGGATCTGATTCATATGTTTTCCTCTTCATCTGGTTGACGTACCAGTCAGTATTCAGTAGCATAAGGTTACAAACACGCACATCAGTTCTCTTGCCTTCAACCTCCTGGGCGTACCAAAGAGGGAAAGTATCATTATCGCCGTTTGTAAACAGTATTGCATCCTGTGCGCAGGAATTCAGGTAGTTAAATGCCACATCCCGGGCAAGGTAACGGCCCGATCTGTCATGATCATCCCAGTTTTCTGATCCCATGATTACCGGAACAGCAAAAAAGCACAATAAACCGGCAACCGGTGCTGCAATTTTTTCACCTGTAAGTTTTGAAAGAGCTTCAAAAAGCGCCAGGACACCCAGCCCTATCCATACAGCAAAGAAATAAAATGAACCAGCATAGGCGTAGTCTCTTTCCCTTGGCTGATTTGGATACTGGTTCAGGTAAAAAACAATAGCCGCACCTGTCATAAGGAAAAGAAGTAATATTACCCACCAGTTTTTGTAATCGCGGTTTATCTGATAAAATAATCCTATAATTCCGAGCAGAATAGGCAGGAGGTAATAGACATTCCTTGAGGTATCGTTCTTCATATCCGATGGCAGGTCAGATGTTCCTACCCTTGGTTTATCGAGGAACCTGATCCCTGTTATCCAGTTTCCGTTTACGGCTCCCCCGGTTCCCTGAGTGTCATTCTGCTTGCCTGAAAAATTCCACATGAAATACCTGAGGTACATATAACCGAACTGGTATGTGAACATAAATTTCATGTTCTCACTGAATTTTGGCTTGCGGATTATTTCCTTCTCATCCGACTGATTTGTGACAGAAACCGGGATCCCTTTGACCTTACCCCATTCCTTGTAAACAGGTTCATGCTCACTCTGGTCGCTCCACATCCTGGGGAAAAGAGTGATAAACCGGGGATCGTATTCACGTACAAGGTTATGTGCGCTGATGACATATTTCCCGTTTTCAAGTACATATTTTGGTTTCCCGTCTTTGTAATCAATGACAGGCGCATTATAATATGGCCCACGGAAAAGAGGACGTTCACCATATTGCTCCCTGTTAAGGAAATAAAGCAGGCTGAAAGGATTTTCCGGCTGATTTTCGTTCAGCGGGGTATTTGCAGTTGCTCTTATCACAATGATCGCGTTTGCTGAATACCCGATCATAATAACCATCACTGCGGTGAGCAATGTGTTTAAAACCACACGGTTCCTGCCGGCAAGGTACCATACATATCCTGCTGCAGCTGCAAGCACCAGCAGATTAAGGATTATCGAACCTGAAATGACCCATATTCCGGAAAGCAGCATTGCTCCTGCTGCGAAAATTGTATTTTTTACCTTATCTGACGATGAACAGGTTGATCGTACTGCAAGAATGAAGAACACTATTAAAAGAATGAAATGGAATATCATCCCGCTGTTGGGAGGTAACCCTAACCGGTTCACAAAAAACAAATCGAGCCTGGATGAAATAGTCACAACACCTGGCATTATGCCATACATAAGCAATGACAAAAGCAGGACTGAAATTCCCAGGGAGATCATGAACCCTTTCCAGGTAAAATCATATTTTCTGAAATAATACACAAGCACAATAGAAGGAAGAGTAAGCAGGTTAAGAAGATGCACACCGATCGAAAGCCCCATCAGGAATGCAATAAGGATGATCCATCTGTCTGCATATTTTTCATCAGCTACATCCTCCCATTTCAGGATCGCCCAGAAGACCACTGCAGTGAAAAAAGACGATGAGGCATAGACTTCTCCCTCGACAGCTGAGAACCAGAATGAATCAGAAAAAGTGAAAGCAAGTGCTCCGACGGCACCTGCAGCCATTACCGCAATTATCCTTGAAACATTAAAATCGTTCTCACTTCTGATAATGATCTTCCTTGCAAGGTGTGTGATGGTCCAGAACAGGAAAATGATAGTAAATGCACTTGCAAGGGCCGACATCGAGTTGACCATAGCAGCAACATGGGAGGTATTGCCTCCCGCAAAAAGGGTAAAGAATCGTGCCATTACCATAAAAACCGGGTTCCCGGGAGGATGCCCGACCTCAAGCTTGTAGGAGGATGCAATGTATTCACCGCAGTCCCACAGGCTGGCAGTCGGCTCAATGGTCATAAGATAGGTGAATGCCGCGATCGCAAATATCACCCAGCCTGTTATGTTATTTATTAATCTGTATTTTCTCATCAGCTGTGAATTGATTTTATACTGAAAAAAATTCAGAAGAGTGACTGGTGAAATTAGTAAAATTTTCAGAACATGGCTCAGGAGTGAGGCACTCACTTATTTTACTATTTTTGAGAAACGATTCTTAATGAAAAATCCGTCGTTTTTATTTTGTACCTGTTTCCTACTCTTATTTTCAGTCGCTTCTGCCCAGTACTATAACACAGGACAGGATCCTGGCTCCTTGAAATGGATGCAGATAAAAACAGGCAGGTTTACTGTAATTTATCCAAAATCATACGGGGAGGCAGGGATCAATTTTGCAAGATCGCTTGATGATGCCTATTCAAAACTTACCACACTATATCCTGAAAATAATTTCAGGATACCAGTCATTATACATAATTATACAACTGAATCGAACGGGTATGTTGCATGGGCACCAAGCCGAATGGAAATATATCCGACACCCGAACAGAATTCAATACCACTCGACCCCAATACCCAGCTGGCTATTCACGAACTAACCCATGTTATCCAGATGGAATCTCTCAATAAGGGATTCACTAAAGCAATGTCATATATTGCAGGACAGCAGTTCCCCGGAATGGTGTCATCGCTTCTTCCTCTCTGGTTTCTCGAAGGCGATGCTGTCTTTTCCGAATCAGTGCTTACGGAATCGGGCCGCGGAAGAAGCCCCTCTTTCCAGAAACAGCTTAAGGCAATAATGCTTGAAAAGGGGCATATCTACAAATATGACAAGATTGTAAACGGATCATTCAGGGACTATGTTCCTGATCACTATCATACAGGTTATCAGATGATGGCATGGTCATATGCAAAGTACGACCCGGAGCTCTGGAAAAGGGCCCTTAAACTGACAGCC
>JBGPAF010000058.1:0-7348 GCA_041480535.1 Bacteroidia bacterium | reverse complement strand
TCACTCCGGTTGACAACGAGGCTCCATGCAAGCCTGAAATTACGATCACAAGCCAGTGCGACAGCCTGTACAATACTGTTAGCTGGGCATTTACCGATAATAAGTGCTCTGAAGATGTTGCAGGCTACAAAGTATATTACAAATTGATAACTGAAGAGAATCTATCCCTTCTTACAACAATAAATGATAATAACACTTATGTTTATAAACATTATCCGGGAGAGGTTATCGCAGGATGTTATGCAGTTTCTGCATTTGACCAGGCAGGAAACGAAGGGGACAAATCTGTCATGATTTGTGTTGATTCATGTAATTTTTATGAGATTCCAAATGTTTTTACTCCCAACGGGGATGATATAAATGACTGGCTGGTGGCAAAAACATCCGGTTTGGTTGAAAAGGTAGATTTCAAGCTGTTCAACCGTTACGGTGTACTCATATATGAAACTGAAGAACCAAAGCTCAACTGGGACGGGACATACAAGGGCAACATCGTTTCTCCCGGGGTTTATTTCTATCAGTGTGATGTATTTGAACGAAGAATATCGGGTCTTGAGCAGTTTCATCTTTCAGGATTTGTACATGTAATAACTGAAAAGGGAGCGACTGTTACAAAGCCTGAGTTGTAAAACAAAATGAGAATTCTGGTGATGAAGAAAATACTATTGTTTATTCCGTTTTTAGTATGCTCATTGATAATGGCCGGTCAAAAGCCGGTTGATTATCTGATGAAAAGCAGAGCTCTTATTGAAACCGGCAAGCCTGACGAAGCAATCAGGATACTCACCGGTGCTCTGGAAAGCCAGGAGGTAAATTCAATTTATCTTGCACGCGCTGAAGCATTTATGGCAAAAGGAGACTATTCGCAGGCAATCAATGATTTCAATACTGCAAATAAGATCTCAGCTTCGTCCGGTGAATATGGTCTCGCCCGCATCTATGGGTTGAAAGGTGATGCTGCAACTGCAGTTTATCACCTTGAATCAAGCATGAAATCTTCATTTAAGAAAAGTGAAAGGGAGATAATGCTTGATCCATCCTTCAGTCTGATCGAGGCCAGGCCTGAATGGCGTCAGTTCTGGAAGACAGAATGGTATGGAGCTCTTGAAAAAGGTGTTGCTGAAATTGAGTATAATATTTCATCCGGTAACACCGGTGAAGCCAGGAATATTTTAACTGAGCTTTCAGGAAATTATCCGGGACATAACAGCATTGCTTATGCAGCAGCGCTTATATACAATGCTGAAAACAAATACAATGAGTCGGTTAAAGCCTTGGCTGGTCTGCTGGCAGAGGAACCTCAGAATGAAAATTATCTTAGACTTCTTGCAAAAGCACAGGAAGCATCAGGTAATCAGGCTGGTGCGTCTTCAACTTACAGTAAGCTTATCGATGTTAATGTACCTGATCCTGAACTATTGATTCTCAGAGCAGAATGTTACAGGAAAACCGGTGAGACAGATAAAGCACTGGAGGATATATCAAAATATCTCGATCTTTATCCGGAGAATAAAAAAGCCCTGAGCTTTGCCGGTAAAGTTGAATCAGCATCAGGAAACAATATTAAAGCGCTTTCATATTTTTCGGAAAACCTGAAATTGCATCCGAATGACGCAGAATGCTATATTGACCGGGCTAACTCATATTTTGTTTCAAAGTCGTGGAGCTGGGCTATGAAGGATTACAGTATGTCGCTCGATCTTCAGCCCGGGAATTCAGATGCATGGCTTAACAAAGGCATTTCTCTCCTGAACTCAGGAAAGACTGATGATGCATGCCACGATTTCAGGAAATCATTCAGTCTGGGGAATAAAAAGGCCACAGAGTATATAAGCCGGTACTGTATAAAATAAAAATTTTCTGAAATCAGCTAACGTATATTTTTCCTGATCTTTTCAAACAGGTCACGAGGTTTAAAGGGTTTCAGGACGTAATCGTTAATGCTCAGATCTTCTATCTTGTCACTACTTTCCGACATTATAGCTGCAGTAAGTGCAACAACAGGAATAGAGCTTATTCTTGGATTTTCCGATTTTCTGATCAATCTGGTCGCTTCAATACCATCCATAACCGGCATATGTAAATCCATCAAAACCAGGTCAAATTCATCCTTTTCGAGTAAATCAAGAGCGATCTTACCGTTTTCGGCATGAGTTACGTTGACGCCCCATCCGATCAGAAATTTGTTAACCACAAAAAAGTTGATCTTATTATCCTCAGCAACTAGTACTTTCTTTCCTTCAATTCCGCTGTATGTCTCTGAAGCTTCATTGTTCCTTACAATATCGCTCTTTTCAGGTATTCCGAACGAAAGCACAAATCTGAAAACTGACCCCACACCTGGTTCGCTTTCCACATCAATATGTCCGCCCTGAAGCTCAACCAGCTTTTTGCATATCGCCAGCCCCAGCCCGGTGCCTCCATAATGCCTAGTGGTATCAGGTGATGCCTGTGTAAAACTGTCAAAGATTATTTCGTGCTTGTCTTTTGGAATTCCAATACCTGTGTCTCTCACAATAATTTCAATTCTGGAGCTCTTTTTGCTTCGTTCAAGCTCTTTTAAGATTACATAAATGCTCCCCTTCTGAGTGAATTTCAAAGCATTCGACAGGAGATTTGAAAGAATCTGGTTCAACCTGATAGAATCGCCTATGACTTCATCAGGTAATTCATTCTCTTTTACAATATCAAATTCGATGTTTTTGGATTTCGACCTGAATGAATATGTCCTCTGAATATCTTTAAGGAAATCACTGAGATTGAATTTGGCCTGTTCAAATTCTATCCTTCCTGATTCCATCTTGTTGTAATCGAGGACATCATTAACCAGGGTAAGAAGGTGGTTGCCTGAAAACCTGAGAGTTTTTATAAAATCCATCTGATCCTCCCTCGGATTACCCTGTAACAGCAGATTAGTTATCCCGATCACTTCATTGAGAGGAGTGCGGATCTCATGGCTCATTGTTGACATGAACTGCTGTTTTGATTGTGCTGCTTCCTCTGCTTTCCGACCCGCTGTGATTACATTATCGATCATTATTCTTCTCTGTATTGCAATAGCTATCTGATTTGCAATAAATTCAAGAACATTAACATCATCCTGTGAGAACTTTTCCTCATCATGATAATCCTGAAAAGCCATCACTCCGATAATCTCTTTGTCAGCTTTCAAAGGAACACCCATCCATACTTTACACTGGGTTCCTACCAGAGCAATATCTCCCGAGTTCTCCAGGTTTTTCAGGTCATTGACCTTAAGCAAAACAGATCTCTTAAGACTGATTGCCCATTTTGTTATTGTCTTCCGGGCCGGAACTTTTTCAAACTGGTCCTTTTCATCAGAAAAGAACGGCATGGAAAGTGAATCACTCTTCTTGTCGTACAAGGCAATAAAGAAATTGCTCGTATCCCAGATCTTGCTTAATTCATTAACTATAGTTGGATAGATATCTTTAATATCCATCTGATTAAGGGCTGCCGTTGAAATGTTGTACAGGATCTCCTGAATAGTCTGGTTCTTTTTTTCAAGTGAAATATCCCTGTAAATGCCAAGTGAGGCTACAATCTCATTATCAATAAGCACATTTGTTGCAATCAGAGATACCTGAATTCTCCTGCCGGATTTATCGCGTCTTATGGTTTGCTTTGTTAATTTGTGCTTTTCAGCAGCAATAGTGTCGGGTCCGATTGATTCAGCTTTCAGTTCCTCAGGTAAAATAAGGGAATCTATTTCCCTGTTGGTTGCTTCCTCTGCAGTGTACCCGAAAAGATCAGTGAACTCTTTATTAATAATTATAATCCTGCCATTGTGGTCTATAATAGCAATTGCTTCAGGAATTGAATCAATAAGATGCTCAAGAAAAACTTTTTCCCTGCCTGGATGTTCCTCATTCCTTTGATTATCCTGATCTTTACGGTCTGCAGTTTTTGATCTCAGTAAATCAATTTCTTCCTTCAGTTTCCGGTTCGAATCAAGAAGCTTATCGTATTTTTCCTTATAATCAGTCATAAGGGTCAAAAAGTCCTGCATAAAAATTTAAATATAAAGTTTTTACCTTTTTCTTATAAAAACGTGATTTTATGCCATAACTATATATGACGCCCCTTTTTCTCTCTGTTTTTCTTTGTAAAGTACCTGCAGAATTCCGTTAATCCACACTGGCCGCACAGCGGATTTCGTGCCTTGCAGATATATCTTCCATGCAAAATGAGCCAGTGATGTGCTTTATGGATCATTTCAGAAGGAATGTTTTCCGAAAGCTGAAGTTCAGCACTTAAGGGTGTTTTTGCATTCCGCACCAGGCCGATCCTTACTGAAACCCTGAATACATGAGTATCGACCGCCATAACAGGTTTACGGTAAACAACCGAAGCCACAACATTTGCAGTTTTTCTGCCCACACCTGGCAGCCTCTGCAATTCCGAGGGTTCGGAAGGAACTATACCTTCAAACTCATTGATAAGCATCCTGGCCATGGATGACAGGTGTTTTGCCTTGTTGTTCGGATATGAACACGATTTGATGAATTCAAAAATATCAGATGGCTCTGCTTTTGCCATCGATTTTGCGTCAGGATATTTTTCAAGCAGGGCAGGGGTAATCATATTTACCCTTTTATCGGTGCACTGGGCCGATAATATTACTGCCACCATAAGTCCGAATGGATCGGTGTAACCTAACTCCGTATCCGCTTCCGGCCTGTTAATAGTGAAATATTCCATTGTCCTTCTATATCTTTCTTTCAGGGTCATCGCGACGAATTAATTACAGGTCGTGTAAGGTAACACTTTTTATCTTTGCGTATAAAACGATATACTATACCGATAGGTATGTTATGCCAATAATATGTGTTTTAACACAGAATTAAGGATGTTTTTTTAACTTTATAGTGTAATAGTGTATTCAGTTGGAAAAAATAATCTTAAACACAAACAGTTCCGTTTCAGAAATCCTGATAGGAGCGAAATGGGAATCTGTAAATGAGTTGCTCCCTGAGTCCGGAGTGGCAATAATAACTGACAACAATGTCAATCGGATTTATGGCGGCAGGTTTCCCGATTTTCCAGCGTTCCAGATCAAGCCCGGGGAGGCCAGCAAGAAGCTGGAAGTAATAGAATCCCTTGCTGAGCGGCTTATTGAGACAGGTATCGACAGGACAGGACTTATTCTTGGGATAGGCGGAGGAGTGGTATGCGATATAGCAGGATTCCTTGCTTCAATATATATGAGGGGAATACGATGCGCTTATGTATCGACCTCACTTCTTTCCCAGGTTGATGCCAGTACCGGCGGAAAAAACGGAGTTGACCTTGGAGGAATAAAGAATGTACTTGGATGTTTCAGGCAACCTGAATTTGTTATCTGCGATCCGGTCATGCTTCAGACACTCCCTGAGGAGGAGTATTTCTGCGGGCTCGCTGAACTTATTAAAACTGCCATTATCGGGAATAAAAGGCTTTTTGAGGTGATTGAAAACAACCAGGAAGGGATAATGAAAAGAGATTCCGAACTTCTTACCATGCTGATATCCATGGCAGTAAATTTTAAAGCATCGGTCGTTTCAGAAGATGAGAAAGAATCGGGTTTGAGGAGAATACTTAATTTTGGTCATACATACGGGCACGCCATTGAGATGTACAAATCGTTCAGGCATGGATATGCCGTTGCATCAGGAATGGTGCTGGCGGCAAGTTTCTCTCTGTTCAGGGGATATATTTCAGAAGCTGAATATAACAGGGTTATTGCTCTTTTGAAATCATTCAGGCTTCTTCGAAGACACGATATCCCTGATGATCAGATGAGCCAGCTTATAACGCATGATAAGAAGAAATCGGGCAGTGAAATTTATTTTGTTTTCATGGAAGGGATAGGGAAAGCTATTGTAGAGAAAATTCCGGTAATTGAAGCGGTCGATTTTTACCGGCAGAATAAACCAGGCAATTAATACTTAAACTATGAATTCTTTCGGCGTTGTTTTCAGAGTATCAGTACTCGGCGAGTCGCATGGGAACGCGATAGGTGTTGTTATTGACGGTTGCCCGCCCGGCATCCGGATAGGACCAGATGATTTTAGTTACGATCTCTCACGAAGACAAAGCGGGAGCAAGGGTACTACAAAACGCCGGGAAGATGATACCCCGGAGATTTTAAGCGGTGTATGTAATGGAATGACAACAGGATCGCCAATAACTTTAATTACAAGGAACAGCGACAGGATTTCTTCGGATTATGATGATTTTAAAAGTGTACCGCGTCCGGGACATGCTGATTACGTAGCCGGGATCAAATATATGGGTTTTTCGGACCTGCGCGGGAGCGGACATTTTTCAGGCAGGATTACCTGGGGACTTGTTGCTGCTGGTGTGATTGCAAAGCTGATTCTGCGTCCGGCTGAAATCCATGCGAAGCTTATTTCTGCAGGGGGTATCACTGACATTGATCAGGCTCTTGAGAAAGCTATGGCTGAAAATGATACGATAGGAGGTATCATAGAATGTATAATCAATCATCCTCAGAAAGCCATTGGGGAACCTTTCTTTTATCCGGTTGAATCGGCTCTGAGCCATATTATATTTTCCATTCCTGCAATTAAGGGTATTGAATTTGGCTCTGGATTTTCTGCCGCCACAATGAAGGGATCAGTTCATAATGATCCATTTATCGATAAAACCGGTAAAACATCGACGAACAATTCGGGAGGCATAAACGGCGGAATCACCAATGGCAACGAAATAATCTTCAGGGTGGCTGTCAAACCTACCTCATCTACCGGAGTTGAACAACATACTTTTGATTTCGAAAAAGGAGAAATGACCGGACTCAGGGTAAAAGGACGCCATGATACATGCATTGCTCTCAGGATGCCGGTCATTGTCGAGGCAGCCACAGCAATTGCACTGGCTGATCTTATGATTGTCGACCGGGGGATAAATGGATCAAGAGTACTTTAGAAGTTGAATCTGTGACCCTGAATCTGTCATCGAGCCTTTCTCCGATGAGCCAGACTATTTTCCCTTCAGATTCAAGAATCAGGATCATTTCTTTTTTTACACGCGAAAACTTCCTGTCAACGAAATAATCACTTAGTTTTTTCTTATGCTTCATTCCGAGAGGGAAAAAATAATCACCTTTCTCCCAATGGCGAACCAGAACCGGAAAGCTGATCTTCTCAATGTCTAAATATGCAATATTCTGGTTGTCAGATATATCATGATTGACTGGGGCATTTATTATTTCAGCTGACTCTATTACCGGTACATTGAGAAGATCCTCTATAATGTTTATTTCATAATATTCCCGCTGAACAGTCTCCAGTGGAGACACAATCAGTTCATTTCTGTTCCTTAC
>JBGPAF010000057.1:0-7369 GCA_041480535.1 Bacteroidia bacterium | reverse complement strand
CCTTCCGGCAGGCTTGTCCAGCACTTTATTATTGCACCACACAATTGTATCTGCAGTAATAACAATCTCATTATCTTTAACTTCTGATTGAAAAGTTTTTGCCTTTCCTATAGCCACATACAAAGCTATTTCTTCCCCTTTCAGATGAGTGGGATATTTCTCGGTCCATTCCCTGACGACAATTTCAAACCTTAATCCTAATTCATTTAGAAGCTGCTGCCTCCTTGGCGAACGCGAAGCAAGGATGATCCTGTACTTATTAAGCTCTTCAATACCCATATCAGAAAAGATTCTGGTCGAGGATCACTTTCACCACCACCGAATAAAGAACGCCGGCAATCATCACAATCTTCATTAATCTGCTGGCATTATGGAGCTGTTTTTTAGTGGTGTTTATAACTAGTTGATATATAACATATAATAATGGGAGTACCAGCGCACAGGAAATATAAATCAAAGTAATTTTATCATGCAGAAAGAAATACCACACAATATAAAGAAGTCCGATGGTTGCAGTTATAAGGAATATTGAGATAATCCTGGCTGTGAGGGTGCCGGTAACAACCGGAATTGTATTCCTTCCATAGGCCATATCACCTTCAAAGTCTTCAATATCTTTTATTATCTCCCTTATAAGGGTAGTCATAAAAGCAAAGATAGCAAACCCTCCTACCCAGTAAAGAATAATGCCAAGCTGAGGAGGTGTTACAGCGTTAGCTGCATAATACCTGTAAAGTGCAGGCCATTCAAATATAACCACAAGCATGGGAACCATTGCAGTAAGCAATGCCACTATAATGTTTCCGATAAGAAACTGCCGCTTATAGCTTGCTGAATAAAAGTAAAGAAGCCCTGAGACAATAAGGAACAGCGTTCCCATCCAGAAATATCCGGCCTTCCATGATATATAAAATCCTGCTGTAACACCTGCAAAATTTAAGACATTATGCCACATCATTGCCTTGCGTCTTGGGATCTTTGTGCCAACGATCACTTCGCCTTTGTTTATCAGGTCCGTTTTAATATCAAAGTAATCATTAATAACATACCCTCCGGCAGTTATTAACAATGTGGCGACAACTAGGATCAGGAACTGGTACCATGGAAACTGAAGCGATAATGGAACCTGACTGCCCGTTCCATTTGCCAGTTCAACAGTGATCTTACTTATGACCGGTTCAATAACAGCATATCTCATCAATATCATTGTAAGGGCTACAATGAGCAGGTTTGGCCATCTGACAAGGTTAAGAAATGGTTTCATATTTTACCATGTAAATCCTTCGGAATCCATCCATTTATTATGCAGACGCAGAACCTGTTCGACGACATCCCTGACACATCCTTCACCGCCCTTTTTGTCTGAAACATAAGCAGCTACCTGTTTTATTTCACTGTCGGCGTCAGACGGGCATACAGGAATGCCTGCAACTTTCATGACCTCAAAATCGGGTATGTCGTCACCCATAAACAGAACGTCAGATTTTTCAAGATTGTGTTTCTTAAGAAAAGCATTAAAATGTTCAAGTTTTGACCGGCTGTTCAGGTAAACATCCTTAACGCCAAGCTGTTTCAATCTTTTCAGATATTCTTTTGAGTTGCTCCCCGAGATGACCGCCACAAGATAACCTTTTTTTACAGCCAGCTGAACAGCGTAACCATCGCGAAGATTGACGGTCCTGTTTGGAACACCAAAAGCGTTAAGGCTTATGGTTTGTAATGACAATACACCGTCGATATCAAAAACGAATGCTTTAACCCTGGTGAGATCTTCCTTAAAATTGGTCATTAACTGCGGTTTTTGTAAAACTTAATTATTGATTTTGTCACTTCTTCATAAATACCCTGAAATTCAGGTGAGAAAGATAACAAATCAATATGTCTTTTAATAGTGCCTTTATCAAATCTGTATGCAGGGCCCGTTTGTGAATTTTCAGGACCTATTTTCCTGGCTTTCAGAATAGTCTCATTTATCAAAGGTTCCAAAACCTCAAACGGAAATCCTGCTTTTGCAGTTATTTGACTGCCAGCAGTCAACATGTGATTTGTAAAATTACAGACAAAAACTGCAGCGACATGGAGCAATTGTCTGTGCTCCGAATCAACAAAATGCGCTTTCCCTCCTATTAATTCTGCAAGATTTTTTAAAGTTGTGGAAGAAAAAGTATCTGATGCCTCAAGAAAGAATGGAAGATCTCTGAATTCAATCTTCCTGCTATTTGAGAATGTTTGCAAAGGATAAAAAACGCCGGTATGTTTCAGGTGAGAAGGAAAAACTTCAAGTCCCAGGCTTCCTGCGGTGTGAGCTACTAAAGTGTCCTCATTGCACTTAATACTTTTGATTACTTCTTCCAGTGCATCATCAGGAACGGCAGTTATAATAATATCTTCAGAGCCTGTAAATTTAAAGTCGGTTGACCATATGGCATTGCATGAGGATGCAAGGGCCGGGCCGTTTATTTCAGTTTTTGAGATTATCTTTTGAATTTTACAGCCCGAAAGGTACAATTGCCGGCACAAAGCTCCTGAAACGTTTCCTGCACCTATAAAAGATAGTCTGTATTGTTTCACCGGAAAATTTTCCTGAAATATACGAAATTGATGTTACATTAAGAGTATGACCAAAGTTCGGGGCATAACTCCTGGTCATGATCAACAAAAAAGGAGTCACGCGGACTCCTTTTATATAAAGTAATTACTGTTTAAGCCTGTGCTGTCGGACCTCCGAATGTCAGAGGCAAAACAGGCGCGGAGCTTTTAACATCCTTAATTTTGCCATGAACTGTTTCATATTTGGCAATATTATCCTGAAGCGCCGCTATCAGCCGTTTGGCATGCTCAGGCGTAAGGATTATCCTTGATTTTACCTGTGCTTTTGGTATTCCCGGCATGATGCGCACAAAGTCGATCACAAATTCTGAAGCAGAATGAGTTATGACTGCCAGGTTTGAGTAGGTTCCCTGTGCAATCTCCTCATTCAGTTCAATACTGATCTGATTAGGATTTTTTGGATCTGACATGTCTTGCACTTTTTAAAAGTTTTATCTCCTGGATTCGGATTCAGTTTCGACCGGAACATCGGTAAGGGCCTCATACTCTTCAAGAGATCCCACTATAATGCCGTTGTACTGACGCTGACCTGTTCCTGCAGGAATAAGATGTCCTACAATTACGTTTTCTTTCAATCCTTCAAGCTTGTCAACTTTACCAAGTATTGCAGCTTCATTAAGTACCTTGGTAGTCTCCTGGAATGAGGCTGCCGAGAAGAAGCTGTTGGTTTGAAGTGCTGCTCTTGTTATTCCCTGCAGAACCTGGTTAGATGTTGCCGGGACAGCATCTCTTGCCTCAATGACCTTCATATCGCGGCGTTTAAGAACTGAGTTTTCATCCCTCATTTTACGGGCTGTCACGATCATGCCAGGACGAAGAGTCTGAGAATCGCCGGCATCAACAATATATTTCTTGCCATAGATCCAGTCGTTTTCATCCATAAACTCAAGCTTATCAACAACCTGGCGTTCAAGGAATTTAGTGTCACCCGGATCAATAATCTCAACTTTTCTCATCATCTGCCGCACAATGGTTTCAAAGTGTTTGTCATTGATTTTCACACCCTGCAACCGGTATACCTCCTGGATCTCATTTACTATATATTCCTGGACTTTAGTAGGACCTTTGATCGCAAGGATGTCTGAAGGTGTAATAGCTCCATCAGACAAAGGTACCCCTGCTTTCACATAATCATTCTCCTGAACCAGGATCTGTTTTGAAAGCGGAACAAGATATTTCTTTATCTCCTCGCTTTTTGATTTAATGGTGATTTCCCTGTTGCCTCTCTTTATTTTACCGAAAGTAACCTCACCATCGATCTCAGAGACTATGGCAGGGTTCGAAGGATTACGTGCTTCAAATAACTCAGTTACTCTTGGCAGACCGCCGGTGATATCACCTGATTTACCTACAGCCCTTGGGATCTTAGCCAGCACTTCACCGGCTTCCACCATCTTATCTGTTTCCATGACAAGATGTGATCCAACAGGAAGGTTATATAACCTGAGTTCTTCACCTTTTGGCCCCATAATTTTGATTGCCGGGTTCTTGGTTTTATCCCTGCTCTCTATGATAACCTTTTCCTTGAAGCCTGTTTGTTCATCTGATTCCTCGCGGAAAGTAATACCTTCGATAAGATAATCGTAAGCCACTTTCCCGGCAAGTTCGGAAATGATAACCGCATTGAACGGATCCCATTCGCATATAAGCTTGCCCTTTTCAACTTCCTGTCCTGGTTTCACATATAACTTTGAACCATAAGGAATTGTGTTGGTTGTCAGAGCGATGCCTGTTTTCTTATCAATGATCCTTAACTCGGCCAGACGTCCGATAACTATATCTATATCACCTTTTTCAGAATCTTTCTTAGAAACCGATCTGATCTCTTCAATCTCTGCGATACCGCTGTAACGTGCAACAAGTCGTGATTCAGTCATAATATTTGATGCGGTACCTCCGACGTGGAATGTACGCAGAGTAAGCTGTGTTCCGGGTTCTCCGATACTCTGAGCTGCTATAACTCCCACTGCTTCACCTTTCTGAACCATACGTCCCGTAGCAAGGTTACGTCCGTAACATTTTGCGCAGACACCTTTTTTAGATTCACAGGTAAGAACCGAGCGGATCTCAACCTGTTCTATTGGTGAATCTTCAATTTTCTTGGCAAGTTCCTCTGTTAATTCCTGTCCTGCTTCTACTATCATCTCACCGGTAAGAGGGTGGAAAACATCATGAACAGTTGTACGTCCAAGGATCCTTTCATAAAGGGTTTCAACCACCTCTTCATTTTTCTTGATGGCAGTGGCGACCAATCCTCTTAATGTTCCGCAGTCTTCTTCATTGATGATCACATCCTGCGAAACATCAACAAGACGGCGTGTCAGGTAACCTGCGTCAGCTGTCTTAAGAGCTGTATCAGCAAGACCCTTACGGGCACCATGGGTTGAAATAAAATACTCAAGAACTGACAGTCCTTCCTTAAAGTTTGAAAGGATAGGGTTTTCAATGATGTCTGATCCTGCCGAACCTGATTTCTGAGGTTTTGCCATAAGGCCCCTCATTCCTGAAAGCTGCCGGATCTGTTCCTTTGATCCTCTTGCTCCCGAATCGAGCATCATATAAACTGAATTGAAACCCTGCTTGTCATTTGAAAGCTGTTTCATCAGCGATTGTGTCAGCCTTGCATTGACATGTGTCCAGATATCAATAATCTGGTTATAGCGTTCATTATTGGTTATGAATCCCATGCTGTAGTTATTCAGCACTTCTTCAACCTGCTCATATCCTTCGGTAACGAATTTCGTTTTCTCTTCAGGTATGATTACATCATCAAGGTTAAATGACAATCCTCCCTTGAATGCTGAATAGAATCCAAGATTTTTTATTGCGTCAAGGAAATCGGCAGTTTTTGCTGTTCCGGCAAGTTTAAGAACACGCCCAATGATATCTCTGAGCGATTTCTTTGTAAGTATCTCATTTATGTAGCCTACTTCGTCCGGTACATACTGATTGAAGATGACACGTCCGACTGTCGTTTCGACAAGATGATTGATGAATTCACCGTCAACCCTGTCATTGACCTTAACCTTAATAACAGCATGAAGATCTATTTTCCCTTCGTTGTAAGCAATGTTCACCTCTTGAGGAGAATAGAAAATAAGACCTTCGCCCTTGACTTTTTCTGTCGGTGTGCTCTTTCTTCCCTTTGTTATATAGTATAAGCCAAGAACCATGTCCTGCGAAGGAACGGTTATTGGCGCTCCGTTAGCAGGATTTAGAATATTGTGAGAAGCCAGCATAAGCATCTGGGCTTCAAGAATTGCTCCATTTCCCAGAGGAAGGTGAACTGCCATCTGATCGCCGTCGAAGTCAGCGTTGAAAGCTGTACAGCAAAGCGGGTGCAACTGGATTGCTTTTCCTTCAATCAGTTTTGGTTGGAAAGCCTGAATTCCAAGTCTGTGAAGTGTCGGGGCACGGTTCAGAAGAACAGGATGGCCCTTAAGAACATTTTCAAGAATATCCCATACAACAGGATCTTTCCTGTCGACGATTTTCTTGGCTGACTTTACAGTCTTCACAATTCCCCTTTCAATAAGTTTCCTTATTATAAACGGTTTGTAAAGTTCAGCTGCCATATCTTTTGGCAAACCGCATTCGTGAAGTCCAAGCTCAGGGCCTACGACAATAACTGAACGGGCCGAATAATCCACTCTCTTACCAAGAAGGTTCTGACGGAATCTTCCCTGTTTGCCTTTAAGACTATCGCTAAGTGACTTAAGAGGCCGGTTAGCATCTGTCTTAACTGCATTTGCTTTCCTGGAGTTATCAAATAAAGAATCAACAGCTTCCTGGAGCATTCTCTTTTCATTCCTCAGAATAACTTCAGGCGCTTTGATCTCGATAAGTCTCTTCAGACGGTTATTCCTTATGATTACCCTGCGGTACAGGTCATTCAGGTCGCTGGTGGCAAAACGTCCACCATCGAGAGGAACAAGAGGCCTGAGTTCGGGCGGGATAACCGGAACAACTTTGATTATCATCCATTCGGGTTTGTTGACATTTTTCGAATCCCTGAATGCTTCAACAACCTGAAGACGTTTAAGTGCTTCGTTTTTACGCTGTTGCGAAGTTTCGGTGTTTGCCCTGTGACGAAGGGAATATGATAGTTCATCCAGGTCGATACGGCTGAGCAGTTTGTAAAGTGCGTAGGCTCCCATATCGGCCACAAACTTATCAGGATGATTATCCTCAAGATACTGGTTTTCTTTTGGAAGCGATTCTGTTATTTCAAGATATTCTTCCTCAGTAAGGAAATCAAGGTATTTCACTCCGTCTACTGCCTTGACACCTGGGTTTATAACCACATATCTTTCATAGTAAATAATAGAATCAAGTTTCTTTGTCGGGAGTCCCAGCAGATAGCCTATCTTATTAGGCAATGAACGGAAATACCAGATATGTGCAATGGGAACAACCAGTGAAATATGTCCCATTCTTTCGCGGCGTACTTTTTTTTCTGTAACTTCAACACCGCATCTGTCGCAAACTATCCCTTTATAACGTATCCTTTTATATTTTCCGCAATGGCACTCATAATCCTTGACCGGACCGAAGATCCTTTCACAGAATAATCCATCGCGTTCAGGTTTATAAGTACGGTAGTTAATTGTTTCAGGCTTCAGTACTTCACCACTGGAACGATCGAGTATCTCCTCAGGTGAAGCAAGACCTATTGAGATCTTTGAGTAACTTGTTTTTGTTTTGTTATCTCTTCTGAATGACATATACTGAAATTTATTTATTCAATAATTTAAAAACT
>JBGPAF010000056.1:0-7387 GCA_041480535.1 Bacteroidia bacterium | reverse complement strand
CCTTTTCGGAGCATGATTCAGGTTATGGTCATAGGGCTTAGGTTCAGGCAGCTTTTCAGGAATGCCTTCGGAGATCATTCTTTTAAAGTCAGCAGTGGTCATAATTATGATGTATGATGTTGAATGTAAAGTTAAGAAATAAAAAAGCCACCCTGGTAAGGTGGCTTTTAATTCATTCTGTCAATATCCTATAGATGACTTTCATTTATGATCTCATCATCAACAAGTATTCTGCCGCAGTATTCACATACAATTATTTTCTTGCGCGATCTGATATCCAACTGTCTTTGAGGAGGTATCTGGTTAAAGCAGCCGCCGCAGGCATCACGCTGAACAGGCACCACTGCCAGTCCGTTCCGTGCATTTGAACGTATCCTCTTATAAGCTGTCAGGAGACGCTCTTCAATAACTGCCTGGATCTTCTCCAATTTTTTGTACAAGCCCTCTTCTTCTTTCTGGGTGTCAGAAATGATTTCATCGAGTTCCGCTTTCTTATTCTCAAGGTCGGTCTGACGGTCAGCAAGTGTTGCTTCCGACTCTGCAATGACCGATTTCTTTTCTTCTATCTGAACAGCAAACTCCTTGATCTTCTTATTGAAAAGTTCAATCTCAAGGTTCTGGAATTCAATCTCCTTTGAAAGAGAATCAAATTCACGGTTATTCCTGACATTCTTTTGCTGTTCCTCGTATTTTTTTATCAGGGATTCAGCTTCAGTAATTTCATTATTTTTCTTTAAAACTGCTTTATCGAGGTTTACAACTTCTTCCCTGATGTTGCCCAGCCTGGTTTCGAGACCTGCAATCTCATCTTCAAGGTCCTGAACTTCAAGCGGCAGTTCTCCCCTGAGAGTTTTTATTTTATCTATTTCTGAATCAACCAATTGAAGACCATATAATGCTCTAAGCCTCTCCTCTACAGATATTTCAGCTTCATGTGTTTTGACTTTTTCCATTTTTAAAGATAATTTATCGGATTGGTATTTGTTTCTGAAAACCGGACTGCAAATTTAGGGAATTTTTTGATAATAAGATCGTATAATATTTCTGTCGAAAATTTTTCGGTTTCAAAATGACCGCAATCGACCAGCAGAATCCTGTTGTCAGCTTCAAAGAAGTTATGATATTTAATATCGCCTGTAACAAATGCATCTGCTTTGCACGAAACTGCGTCATTCAAAAGTGATGCTCCGGAACCTCCGCAAAGCGCAACTTTTTTAACCGTGTTGCCTGTCAGGCGTGAATAACGAATTCCATAGGCTCCGAATACTTTTGAAACCATGCTAAGAAAATCATTCTCACTTACCGGTTCCGAAAAATCGCCTGTACAGCCCAGTCCCAGATCAATATTGTCATTCTCAAGCGGGTAAAGATCATAAGCGACTTCCTCGTAAGGGTGCGTATCAAGAAGCGCTTTTATTACCTTTTCTTTCCTATGTGAAAAAAGTATTGTTTCAAATCTTACCTCTTTCTCAAAATGAAGTTTGCCTTTCTCTCCTGCAAAGGGATTTGTACCTTCACCAGCTCTGAAACTGCCTGTTCCCTGGACAGTGAATCCGCAGCGGTCATAGTTACCTGCTACACCGGCGCCTGCATTAAAAACCGCTTCCCTTACCTTTTCAAGGTGATCCTCAGGGATAAAAGTCACCAGTTTGATCAAAGTGTTTTTAAGAGTCCGGAGGACCTTTACATTCTGCAACCCCAGCTTTTGTGCCATCTTTCTGCTAACACCGTTATCCACCATATCGAGATTAGTGTGTGACGAGTAAACAGCAATATCATTTTTAATTGCTTTAACAAGGATCCTGTCGGTGGAACCTTTTCCAGTGATATTTTTTACGCCTCCGAAGATAAGCGGATGATGGGAAACAATAATGCCGCATCTTTTTTGAATTGCCTCATCGATTACTGATTCGGTAACATCAAGTGTTATCAGTGCTGAACTGATCTCCTTGTCGGGCTGTCCAACCTGCAATCCGGAGTTATCATATCCTTCCTGCAAGGATAAAGGAACAACCGCATCTAGATAAGAACAGAGATCCGATAGTTTCATGTTACATATTGTCTCTTAAGTCGAGGAGCAGAGTTTTGATTTTTTGAAGCGATTCGTTGATTTCAAAGTTATGATCAGCTTCATCCCATCGCCCTGTAAGCTTCTTTTTCACACCTGCTATTGTCATCCCTTCTTCCTTTAGAAGCCGGTGAATTATCATCAGGTTTTTCACATCGGTAGCCGTAAACATCCGGTTCCCCTTTTTATTCTTCATAGGTTTAAGGATGTCAAACTCATTTTCCCAGAACCTTACAGTGGATACCTGTACATCAAGCATTCTTGATACTTCTCCGATTGAATAATAAAGTTTCTCAATTTTCTTTTCCTTATATGGCATAGTATTTTCTTATTTAAGACCGGTGATGGTAAAAGTATTCAATTGCCGAAAATTCTTTCTGAGGAATACTAATCAAATGACTGACCGGTTTTTGAAGCGATCTCAATCATGGTATCATATTCTTCAGAAGTAAGGTCGTTGAAGAAGTAGTTTACCGGATCAACATTCACACCGTTCAGCTTGATTTCATAATGGAGGTGGGGAGCAACCGACATCCCTGTGTTACCGACAAATCCTATAACATCTCCCCGGCGGATCTTCTGGCCGGCTTTTACATTAAAGCTATCAAGATGGGCATATATCGATGAATATCCAAAACCATGGTTGACAACGATATAGTTACCCATACCTCTTTTACCTGAGTTGACAGATTCAATTGTTCCGTCGCCTGACGAATAGACATCCGTTCCCAAAGGTGCCGTAAAATCCATCCCTGCGTGAAATTTGCTTATTTTATAATATGGATGTATCCTTAATCCATATCCTGAGGCAATCCTGGTAAGATCCTTTGTTGAGATCGGAATTATTGCCGGAATTGATCTCAGCATATCTTCTTTCTCCCTGGCAAATAAAATCAACTCATCGAACGATTTGGACTGAACATAAACTTTCTTTCTTATTACATCAAGTTTTTTTGCAGTTTCTATCACAAGCTTTGAATTATTAAAACCTTCAAGTTCATTATAACGGTTTACTCCGCCAATTCCTACCTGCCTTTGGGTGGACTGAATCGGTTCAGCTCCGAAAATTGTCCTGTAAAGGTTGTCATCGGTCTCCTGAAGATGTCCAATCACCTTTTCAAGATTACCCATTTCTCTGTGAACCAGATCATACTGGAGGGTTAGTTGTGCGATTTCGCGCTTAAGAGCCTTTTCCTTTGGAGAATCGAAAAACAATCCGAAAAGAAAATTCATGACAACCGCAATGAGGACTGATGCGATTAAATATGCCAGGAGTCTGAGGAGTATCGCTTTTGCTCCCAGGCGGATTTTATCAAAGCTGAGTGATTCCGGATTAAACTTGTACTTCGGTTTTGCCATGATTCAGCAAAGATAAAAATTTCATCAGACAAATGAAATTCGCCTGGTGAAACACATCAGCAAAATTTTAAAAAGCAAAATAATGGTAATATTATCTGAATTTTGACTGAGAAGTGAGAGTTTGTATCATATCAAAATATTCATCTTCAGTCAGATCATCATTGAAAAAATAAAGGGGATTTTTATGCTGGCCGAAAAGGTCAATCTGGTAATGAAGGTGCGGCCCAGTCGAGGTTCCGGTGCTTCCGGTGAGACCAATAAGGTCTCCCCGCTTGATATTCAATCCCACCGTTACTTTCATATTACTTAAATGGCCATATGTTGAACGATAACCATATCCATGATCAATTACAATACAATTTCCGAAGCCGCTATTCCAGCCTGATTCAATTACCGTTCCTGAACCAGTTGCATAGACTTCTGTTCCATACGGAGTACTGAAATCCTGCCCGTGATGCCATTGCGGCGTACCAAGTACCGGATGTTTTTCCCTGAATTTCATTCCGTCGCCAAGCCGGTATATTACATTAACCGGACTTATCATGGGAAGATATTCCATTTCCCGTTTCCATTCTATCGTTTGATCTTCAATTGCCTTAAATGATTCATACTGGATTGTTGCCCTGTTTTTTATTTCGTCAACCTTTTTGCGAAATGAGATCATCAGGCGTGAATTATCATATCCGTCGAGTTCCTCATACCTGTCAATACCGCCAATTCCCATTTTTCTTACCGAGCCTGGAAGTGAATCCATTTCAAGGACCGGCCGGTAACGGTTCCCGTCAGAAAGTTCAAGTCCGTCAAGGATTTTTAAAGAGTTATCGATTTGCATGCCCACTATTGAGTACTGAAGTTTGATGCTCTCAATTTCCTGGCTCAATACTCTTTCTTTCGATGAACCGAACCTGCTGTTAAAAATAGAGGTGTAAAACAAGGTAATAAGAATAATAGCTATGGCATATAAAATAAAACGGATAAGCTTACTCTTCCAGTGTAACCTTACCTGTTTGAACTGAAGATCGGACAGATCCAGAAAGTATTTCCTGTTAAACATCAGGGATGCCTGTTTTTTTCTCCGGGAATGACAAAACTAAAACAATTAAATTAATTTTACAAACTAAAATTTAACTTACTTATTGTGCAATAATATGTTATTTACAATAAAATCGCACGAG
This sequence comes from Bacteroidia bacterium, assembly GCA_041480535.1. Lineage (GTDB taxonomy): Bacteria > Bacteroidota > Bacteroidia > Bacteroidales > VadinHA17 > LD21. The sequence goes on along the minus strand of JBGPAF010000056.1, from coordinate 2,785 downwards.
CTCAGGCAGTTGTTTTTTGATTTTTTCCGTTCTAAAGATCATTTAATTGTGCCTTCTGCTCCCATGGTTATAAAAAATGATCCTACTCTTATGTTCACCAATGCAGGAATGAACCAGTTTAAGGATATATTTCTCGGGAACCACCAGCCTGCAAGCAAACGGATTGCAAATTCACAGAAGTGTCTCAGGGTATCGGGGAAACATAACGATCTCGAAGAAGTGGGTCATGATACCTACCATCATACCATGTTTGAAATGCTTGGGAACTGGTCATTTGGCGATTATTTTAAAAAAGAAACAATAGAGTGGGCATGGGAATTCCTGGTTAAACGTCTTGACATCCCGGAAGACAGGCTCTATTCTACTATTTTTGAAGGAAGCCCTGAAGAGAATGTTCCGCGCGATAATGAAGCATTTAATTGCTGGAAAGGTTGTTTCACAAATCCGGAAGGAAGGATACTCGAGGGATCAAAAAAGGATAATTTCTGGGAAATGGGTGAAACGGGGCCGTGCGGCCCCTGCTCCGAAATCCATGTCGATATAAGGGATGACTCTGAAAGAGAAAAAATTCCGGGATCTGAACTGGTTAATAAGGGACACCCTCAGGTCATTGAGATATGGAATCTGGTTTTCATCCAGTATAACCGGCTCTCAAACGGTAAACTGGAACAGCTTCCTGCCAGGCATGTGGATACGGGAATGGGATTCGAGCGCCTGTGTATGGTGGTCCAGGGGAAGAAATCCAATTATGCTACTGACATCTTTCAATCACTAATTGGCCAGATCTCAGCGATAACAGGCAAAAAATACGGTGTAAATGAGACCTGGGATATTGCCTTCCGTGTTATTGCCGACCACCTGAGAGCAATCGCTTTTTCGATTGCCGACGGACAACTTCCTTCAAACAATAAAGCTGGTTATGTTATCAGGCGGATCCTTCGCCGGGCCGTCAGATACGGGTATAACAATCTTAAGACTGAAGAGCCGTTCCTGTATCGCCTGGTACCGGTGCTGGCTGATGTTATGGGTGATACTTATCCTGAACTCCGGACCCGGAAAGATCATATCGCAAAAGTAATCCTCGAAGAGGAGACCTCCTTCCTGAAAACACTGGGAAAAGGATTAAAACTGATCGAAAAGAAAATTGAAGAACTGGATAAAGAAGGTAAAACCGTTCTGCCCGGAAAGGCAGCTTTTGAGCTTTATGATACATTTGGATTTCCAATTGACCTGACCCAGCTGATCCTGAAAGAAAACGGAATAACTACCGACATTGCCGGATTTGAGAAAGAAATGAAGGACCAGAAGAAGAGATCGAGAGAAGATGCTGCCGTTGAAGCCGGCGACTGGACAGTTGTCAGGGATGCCGGTGAAACCCAATTCACAGGATATAACAAAACAGAAGATGAGGTTTTGATCTCGAAGTACCGCATGATTAAATTCAAAGACAAAGAATGCCTGCAGATCGTATTGAATAAGACTCCATTCTATGCTGAGTCGGGAGGGCAGGTCGGAGATACCGGTTTCATTATCTCAGACAGTGAGAAAATTGCAGTAATCGATACAATAAAAGAGAATAATTCGATCATCCACCTCAGCTATAGTAAGCTTATTGATCCGACTGCAAAGTTTCATGCAGTTGTCGATCCTGAAAAGAGGCAGATGACCGCAAATAACCACTCTGCAACGCACCTGATCCATTTCGCATTAAGATCAGTGCTCGGAAAACATGTCGAACAAAAGGGATCGCTTGTGACTCCTGAACGTCTCAGGTTCGATTTCAGCCATTACAATAAACTTTCAAAAGAAGAACTGCAGAAAGTGGAAGAGATTGCAAACAGAATGGTCAGGGAAAGCAATAATATAAAAGTATCCGAGGGGATATCCATGAAACAGACCCGTGAGATGGGCGCAATGGCACTGTTCGGGGAAAAATATGGCGAAACTGTAAGGGTTATTGAGTTCGGGGAATCTATGGAACTGTGCGGAGGAACTCATGTAAAAAACACTGGCAGCATCGGAATTATTAAAATCATCTCTGAAGGTGCAATAGCGGCAGGGATCAGAAGAATTGAAGCAGTTACAGCCGCAAAAGCGGAAGAGTACATCAACGAGAAAATAACATCAGTAGAGGAGGTTGCCGCGCTCTTAAAAAGTACCGGAAATGTGAAGGAGAGTGTTGAAAAGCTTATTGCAGAGAATCTACTGCTGAAAAAAAGTATTGAAAGATTTCAAGCCCAGTCTGCCTCCATGATCATTAAGGAGCTTGAAGAAAAAGCAGTTTTAATCAATGGAATCAGATTTATTTCAGGCCGGATAGATACTGATTCAGCTGAAATGCTCAAGACTATTGCATCGCAGATAAAGAAATCATCACAAAATACAGTGCTTGCAGTGGGTTCGGAAACCGGAGGAAAGGCAAACCTCCTGGTTATGGTATGTGATGACCTTGTGAAGGAGAAGAATATCAATGCGATAACGATCATCAAAGAGATCGCGGGGGAAATAAACGGAGGAGGAGGAGGCCAACCCTTCCTTGCATCAGCAGGAGGCAAAAATCCTTCAGGAATTTCAGCCGCTCTTAGAAAAGCTGAAGAATATATTAGGAAACTCATTATATAAATCGCATGTGGAAATGAATTTATCAACGTATTAAAAGACGTTTTTTAATACGTTTTTTAATACGTTGGTGATTTTCAGCGATTTGTTTTTTATTTCTGTTCCCTTTCCTACGCTTTTATTTTTGTATTTTTGAAGTTTTCAAAGCATAATGATGAAACTCCAT
>JBGPAF010000055.1:0-7406 GCA_041480535.1 Bacteroidia bacterium | reverse complement strand
CTTGGCCTGAAGATCTGAATTTCCGGCACATTATGCATGCATACCGGTATTCTCAGGATTGAAGCCAGAGAGATCAGGTCAGCCCCTATATGTCCGTAGCTTGATGCAGAGTGGTTTGCACCCCAGTTAGCCATAACTGAGTATACATCTGTAAAGGATCCTTTTCCTGTAAGCCTTGGAGCAAACCAGGTCGTAGGCCATCCAGGATCAGTCCTGTCGGTAAGTATCTTATTCATCTTTTCCGGAAGATCAACGGTCCATCCTTCGGCTATCTGCAAAACCGGTCCCATTCCTTTTACGAGATTTACCCGGGAGATTGTTACAGGCATGACATCTCTTGTAGTGAACTGGGATGAGAAACCACCTCCCCTGAAATATCCGGTGTTTGCCGGTGACCACATAGTGGCTTTCAGACAGTCAGCTGCATCTTTCCCTGTAATTTCCCAGAAGGGCTTGATACAGGCTTCTCCTTTCTTTTGCTGTTTACCTGAAAAGTCCAGGGCTGATGCGCCGGAGTTAATAAGATGAATAATTCCATTGGCGGCAAGACCTTCAGGTTTTGACTTTGTCACTCTTTTAATTGCTGCCGGACTCCAGTATGTGCGGATATCAGAGAACATCTGTGCTGTGCCCGTCAGCAGATATCCGAATAACATTGGTACTCCGTTCATTGCATCATTTTCTGTGGCAATCAGGTAGGGCGGTCTTATTCCATTCCAGTCGAAAGACGAACATAGTATTGCTTCAAGAAAGTCTCCATTTGGCATATGATCGTTCCATTGCCGCTGTCCCTGGAAACCAGCAAGAAGGGCATTATGGCCCAATGATTCTTCTCCGAATCCCAGTTTTTTAAGCCTTGGATTGCCAACCATCATATCACGGGCAATGAGGGCCATCTTTACGACTATCTTCCATTCTGAATCCTTCTTTGCCATTGATGAGGGTTTTGCGTTCAGATCTTTCCCTTCCTTGCAGTATTTCTTTGTCCAGGTGAGAGCTTTTTTAAATTCTTCCTTGTCAAAGATCTCCTCCTCCAGTCTCCGGGTGAATTCGCTCATGTCGGCATATTCATTGCGCATGCCAAGGTATTCCTGGAAAAAATCCTCCCTTACTATAGAACCTGCAATACCCATCGAAACAGAACCCATTGAAAGGTATGATTTGCCTTTCATAAATGCTGCTGCCAATCCTGCCCTGACAAATCGCAATATCTTTTCACAAACATCCTCCGGAATTGTCTTGTCTCCTGCATCCTGAACATCACGGCCATAAATTCCGAATGCAGGTAATCCCTTCATTGTATGGCCTGCCAGAGCAGCTGCAAGGTAAACGGCTCCCGGCCTTTCGGTGCCATTGAATCCCCATATGGCTTTAGGTATTTCAGTATCCATATCAATCGTCTCACTTCCGTAGCACCAGCATGGGGTAACCGTAAGGCTCAGCCCGACACCTGATTTTTTGAATTTTTCGGCACATGATGCTGCCTCTGCAACACGACCGATTGTTGTATCGGAAATTACACATTCAACAGGTTTCCCATTGGGATATTTGAGGTTTTTGCTGATAAGATCAGCGGCCGCTCTGGCCATACTCATTGTCTGGTTTTCAAGGGATTCCCTTACACCCCTTTCGCGGGCGTCAATCACCGGGCGTATTCCGACTTTTGGGAAGTCACCTATAACTGTCTGGTAGTTGTGGTTTACTTTGAAATCGTTCTCAGCCATTTTATGTTTTTTTAGTTATTTCAAAAAGGACTTGTCAGTTAACAAATATAGTTTTTTTTAAGATTCAATGTGTGCACCTCTGTGTCCCTCTGTGAATCCTCTGTGTCCCTCTGTGTAAGTTGTTTTTTGTTACACAGAGAAGCACAGAGAACTTTATATTTTTTTATACCTTTGTCAATCCAGAAAATCATATATGCAAACGGGAAGAAGATTGCCGGGGTGGCTGAAAATGCAAAGAGCAAGCGGGGAGAATTATTCCAGGGTGAAACGGGTGATTGAACAAAATAATCTTCATACAATCTGCAGCAGCGGAAATTGTCCCAATATAGGTGAATGCTGGAACGCGGGAACCGCCACATTTATGATTCTTGGAGATATCTGTACCCGGGCATGCAAATTCTGTGCGACAAAAACCGGAAAACCCCTTCCCCCCGATCCGGAAGAACCAGTAAAGCTTGCTGAATCAATCAGTAAGCTTAATCTTAAACATTGTGTTATAACATCTGTTGACCGCGATGACCTTCGGGATTGTGGTTCCGGATTCTGGGCCGATACTGTAAGGATCATAAAAAAAATCAATCCCGGAACGACAATTGAAACATTGATTCCTGATTTCAACGGTAAGACGGAGTATATTCAGCGTATAATAGATGCAGGACCTGATGTCATCTCCCACAACGTTGAGACTGTTAAACGGCTTACACCGGTAATAAGAACAAAAGCAAAATACGAAACGAGCCTGAGCGTTCTCAGATATATTTCCGAAAAAGGAAAACCATCGAAATCTGGATTTATGGTCGGACTTGGGGAAACTGAAGATGAAATAAGAGAGACAATAAAAGATATATTCATTACAGGTTGCAGGATCCTTACAATAGGACAGTATCTTCAGCCAACCATAAACCATATGAAGCCAGTTGATTTTGTCACTCCGGAGAAATTTGAGAAATACAAAAAAACTGCCCTTGACTCAGGATTTATATTTGTCGAAAGTCATCCTCTTGTCCGGTCCTCTTTTCATGCTGAAAAACATATCATGGCAGTATAAAAATAACTATATTGTAACAACCTATCAAAATAATCTATAATTGAGTTATAGTGTTTTATATCAAGATATTGGAGTAAGGGAATATGAAGATACCTGGAACATGCAGGAGAATATCTTCAGGCAACTTATCGACAAAAAACTACACAATAATCAAAATGCTTCCACGGATGCAAATTCCGGCTCCGGGACTCTGATTTTTGTTGAACATCCTCATGTTTACACACTTGGGAAAAGCGGATCTGAAAACAATCTCCTGATCGACAATATTCAGCTTCAGGCAAGGAATGCAAAATTTGTTAAAACCGACAGGGGTGGCGACATTACTTATCATGGTCCGGGTCAGATTGTGGGATATCCAATTTTCGATCTTGAGAAAATAAACATCGGTCTTAAAGAATATATTTACAGGCTCGAAGAGGCTGTGATAGCGGCAATTTCACATTTTGGCATTTCAGGCTCAAGACTTGAAGGGGCAACCGGAGTCTGGCTTCGTTCTGAGAGCAACGGCAGGGCCCGGAAGATATGTGCAATCGGAGTAAAAGCCAGCAGGTATATCACAATGCACGGATTTGCGTTCAATGTGAACACCGATCTGACATATTTTAATTATATTAATCCGTGCGGATTTACCGACAAGGGGGTGACCTCACTTGAAAAAGAACTTGGTGAAAAACAGGATCTTGAAGAAATCAAGCTGCTTGTTAAAAATAATCTCCGGAAGATATTTGACCTTAAATGGATTAATTAAAAAAGAATGGAAAAGAGATGGGTGATTAAGGGGAAGGGAGATTCGGCTGTTGTAAAGCAGCTTGCAGGTACTCTTGGAATTTCAGATGCTCTGGCTAATCTGATGGTGCAGAGGAATATTACGACATCGGATGAGGCTTTAGCATTTTTTGAACCAAATCTGGGATATCTGCACGATCCTTTCATGATGAAGGATATGAATGTTGCTGTTGAAAGAATCTCAACCGCGGTCAAAAAGAATGAAAAAATACTTGTTTACGGCGATTATGATGTCGATGGCACAACTGCGGTAGCCCTGATGTATTCATTTCTGAAGGAGCAGTATTCCAATGTTGAATATTATATACCCGACAGGTATAAAGAGGGTTACGGTGTCTCATTCCAGGGAATTGATTTCGCATTCCAGAATAATTGCAAAGTTATGATCACCCTCGACTGCGGCATAAAAGCAGTCGAAAAGGTAAAATACGCCCGGACGAAGGGGATTGATGTGATAGTTGGTGATCACCATTATCCGGGTGATGAGATTCCCAAAGCGCTGGCTGTTCTTGATCCTAAACAGCCCGGATGCAATTACCCTTATAAAGAACTTTCAGGATGCGGTGTGGGATTTAAGCTTGTCCATGCATATTCAAGAGTTCATGGGATCCCTTTCAGCAGGATCGCAAATTACCTCGATCTGGTTGCCGTGAGCATTGCCTCCGATATTGTGCCTCTTACCGGGGAAAACAGGGTGCTTGCTTACTTTGGATTGAAACAGCTTAATGAATCTCCCCGGACCGGTCTTAAGGAAATAATCCGCGAAGCAGAAGTATGCCGTGCTTTAACAATTGAAGATGTCGTCTTTAAAATTGGCCCAAGGATTAATGCTGCCGGACGGATGGAGTCCGGGATCAAGGCCGTGGAACTTCTTGTATCAAACGACTCAAAGCTTGCTACCGGTATAAGCAAAGAGATCAATAATTTCAATATCGAAAGAAGGAATGTCGATCGTTCCATCACCACCGAAGCGATGCGTATGATATCGGACGACCAGAGAACTGTTAATGCTAAAACGACTGTCCTTTTTAATCCTTCCTGGAAAAAGGGTGTTATAGGAATTGTAGCATCACGGCTTATTGAGACCTATTACCGTCCGACAGTTATTCTGACAGAATCAAACGGATTTGCCACAGGCTCTGCACGTTCGGTCCAGGGGTATGATCTATACCAGGCTATTGAAGCCTGCAGTGATCTGCTCGAAAGCTTTGGCGGTCATATGTTTGCCGCAGGTCTTACCATGAAAAAGGAGAATATTAAACCATTCATGGAACGGTTCGAGCAGTTCGTAAACAGCACTATTACTGAAGAACAGCTTGTTCCGAGGGTATTTGTTGATTCTGAACTTTCTTTCAGTGAGATAAATGAGGAATTCTTCACCTTTCTGAACAAGTTCCAACCCTTTGGCCCCGAAAACATGTCGCCTGTTTTTGTAACAAGAAATGTTTATGATTCAGGAACCGGAAGAATGGTCGGCTCGAGCGGGGAGCACCTGAAACTCGACCTGGGCCACGAATCGACAGGGCAGAAAACGTTCCCTGCGATCGCTTTCAGTCAGGCAGAACATTTTGAATATATAAAAGCCGGCAAGCCGATAGATATCTGCTATTCAATCGAAATGAATGAGTTCAGGGGCAACAGAAACCTTCAGCTTAATATCCGTGACATTAAGATCACCAGCTAAAACCACATTCTTACCTGCATCTTCAATTCTTCTGTTTGCCCGGTAGCATCGCTGCCCTGTAACAACTCTGTCAAACCATATTTTATCCTGAGATCAATAAATTTACCGGTTTTCCAGGTAATCATAATGCAGCTCCTGCTGCCTTCACCTGATAATGCCGGAATGCTGAAACTGTAAAGCAGGTCGTTTTCATAGGCATAAAGCCTTGAATCCCAGTTGTTAGTCTTAAAGATGCAGTACCTTAACCAGACGGTTACCGGTATCTTCCTGAATCTGTAGGTTACATCCTGTAAAAGAAGCATTCCCCTGCCTGAGCCGGGTCGAACGACTTTGTAATCGAGACGTGTCCCAAACGTCAGATTTTCATCCGGTGTGTACCTGACAGTTCCTTTTATTGTGCGGCTGAAAATGTTTTCCTGTTTCTCAATACCCAATGTTTCCTGTCCGTTCAACATTGAAAAGCGGAAGCCGTATACTGCTTCCGCCGTCATTTTATCTGAAGGGATATATTTTATTCTTATCTCCCGGCCAACAGCCATAGAAGGGGCACTGCACCTGTATTTCAGCCATGGGTAATACCGCAGATCACATCCTGCAATTACAAAAAGATGCCTGGCTGCTTCATATGTAAAGTTCCCGAACACACCCCTGACATTGTCTCCTGATGAACTACTGAAAAGCCCCTTACCATGGAAGGCAGTAAAACCAGGATTATAATTCCTGTACAAAAGATTCATGGACAGCCTGTCAGCAGGACGGAAGGATAACCCCTGGACAAAAGCATATCTTTTATTCATGTCCGCCGAGATTTCACCAAAAAGGAGCATTCTTCCAAAAACGGCTTTATAGTAAGCTGATGCAGCAGAATATTTATCCCCTTCAAAATCGTAAATATCTTCAGGGTCAGAATTGATCCTTTCCACAGGAACGGAAAATCTGCCGGCAGTCCATAGCAACCCTGCCCTGAAGTTATTAAAATCGAACATGAGATTTATTCCGTAACAATATTCTGTGAGAGCATCCTTCTTTTCAACAGAAGAATCAGTATTGTGCAATCCTGACCGGTAGAATGTCTCAACATACGGTTTCGAATCATTATCAGCAGAATCGATAGTGGCATCGATTCTGTTTACGGAATAGAACAATGACAATCCGGTCTTGTTTATCTGAAACTGTGCAGCTAATCCACGGAAAAAAATATTCTCATCAGTGGAAGTATATTGTTTAATTTCATCACTACCCGACAGATATCCAGGTTGAGTAAGTGAAAGGCCTGTTCTCAACCCTGTATTTATGCTTGTCCCCATGCCAAAACGTGCGCCGAAATCCCCGATAATCACTTTTCTTAATATCCCTTTTCCGATCCAGGCAAGGTTAGCTGATAAAAAATCGGGAAGCGGCGCATTCCCGGAAAGAAGTTTTTCACCGGCATCTTTTTCGGAGGTGAAGCCTCCTGAAAAGTGTCCGGCAGTAAATTTATACCTGGTTAGTAATTTCAACGGAGATCCCGGGGCGGAAGTGTCGGAAACCGGATACCTGACTGAGAAATTAGTCAGTAAATTATTCTTTAACCTGACTGAATCAGAATGGTTCGCTTTTCCCTCATCAATAGATATAAAAGGAATAATCATTCCGGTAAGTTCACGGTTAAAGCCGGGGATATTAACAATTTCATATAATGAATATAACCTGCCTGATGAATGAATATAATCTGCAAGTGCTTTGACCTGGAAATCAGTCAGGAAGAATAATCGTGACAGTTCAGTTTCATCGGCCGAGTTGATCCGGACGGGCTTTTCGGTTAAATCATTTAGTTTTTCAATATAAATCCCAACGGCTTCAGGATCAGTTTCATCATCTGCCAGCTCCTCTGCTATTGAAGCTATAATCTCTGATACTTTTTCATCCTGACCAGAGGAATTAGATGGGAGTAATATCAAAAGAAAAATTAGAATAAACTTATTCATTTTATTTTGAATATTATTGAATCCTATAACAGCAGGTATGGCAACTGCAAGCCCGATCGCAGTCGTAATAAGAGCTTCGGAAATGCCCGGTGCAACTACTGCAAGCGAGGTAGAACCTGATTCGCCGATATTTTTAAATGCTTTCATGATGCCCCAGACAGTGCCGAATAATCCGATGAATGGAGTTGTAGAACCAG
>JBGPAF010000054.1:0-7408 GCA_041480535.1 Bacteroidia bacterium | reverse complement strand
TAAAATTAATAAATGAAAATAAACTGATAACTTAATAAAACAAGAAAATGAAAAAGAGTTTTATCCTGACCCTAACTTGCAGTTCCTTACTATTATTTTCTCCAGTATTCATTTTTGCCTCTTTGTTTCTGTTAATATCATGCTCAGTTGACAACAAAACAGGAACCAGGTCGGCGCTTCAAATAGGCATTGCTGAAGTAAATTACACTCCTGAAGTCGGGCTTGACCTGGTTGGTAATTACCGTGGCGATAATTATGCATCAAGAGGAGTTCATGATTCTCTGTATGCCAAAGCGCTCGTAGCCTCTGATAATAAGGGTCAGAAAGTGGCAATACTTGTAATAGATATCTGTTCGCTTCTTAAAGAGCCGGTTGAATTTATGCGTGACTATATTGCATCCAAGACGGATATAAAGCCTGAAAATGTGATGATAATGGCTACCCATACTCACAGCGGACCATCATCCGATCTTACTGCCCCAAAAGCAAAGGAATACCTTACCTGTGCAGCCGGAGCTGTCTTAGAGGCCAATGAGAATTTAAAATCCACTGTGATATCAGTCGGCCGAAGTACAGAAAGCAGGATATCACATAACCGAAGGCTTAAATGCAAGGATGGGACTACTCACATGTGCTGGGAGAAATTAGAACCAGGTTTTGTCATAGAGCCATGGGGATCAATTGATCCTGAGGTCATTACTCTCTCTTTTAAACAGGAAGGCAAAGAGGCAGGTGTTCTTGTGAATTTTGGATGCCATGCTACAACACTTACAGGCAACAACTGGCTCTATTCGGCAGACTATCCCGGATACCTTGCTGAAGCCATAAAAAGAGTCAAAGGAAAAGATTTCAAATCGTTTTTTTGTAATGGATGCTGCGGAAATGTAACTCAGGTCGATTACAGGATCGGATTTCCAGATACTTTCCAGGAATGCCAGCGCATAGGATATATCCTGGCTGTCTCTGCAATGGAAGCTATGCAGAATGCCAAAGTAGTTTCAACAGATAAAATAGCAGTTTCACGGGAGATGGTCCCTCTAAGCCGAATAGACATATCCGATGAACAGCTTGAGTGGGCAAAAGAACTTATGAAGAAAGTAGAAAAAGAGGGTATGCCCCCAATTCAGGCAGATGGAATGCCCGATGCACATTACGCAAAAGAATGGATTGAGATGCGGAAAACACAGGACATAACAGATAGTGTTGAAGTAATGGTAATTCGAATAGGAGATATAGCATTTGTTGGATTACCAGGTGAAATATTCAATGAATTCGGTTTGGATATTAAAGCAAAATCACCATGCAGAAACACAATCGTTACTGGTCTTACTAACGATGAAAGAGCCTATTTCCCGACAGCTGGCTCTTTTACACAAGGACCCAAAGGATTCACACCCTACATTACTGGTTACGAAACTACTCCTGGTTCAACACTTTACGAGATCGGTTCCGGGGAGAAACTGGATGAATCAGCAATTAAACAGCTGAACAGCATATTTAATTAAAACCAGGATAAAGGCAGTGAATACAGCAATTCGCTGCAATACTATGTCGAGCAAAGTATCAGAATTATTAAGTAAATAAAAGATTATGTCAGAGAAACTTGCAATCCATGGTGGCCCGAAAGCCGTAACTAGTCAGAAAATCGGCTGGCCAAATTTTGATGAGAAATCCATCAAAGCTGTTGAAAATGTCCTTCGCTCAGGTAAGGTGAACTACTGGACAGGACCTAAAGGAATGGAATTCGAGAAGAGATTTGCCGAATGGCAGGGAAGCAAATATGCAATATCAGTTGCAACAGGAACAGCTGCACTGCATGTAGGCCTTGCCTCAATGGGCATTGGCCCGGGGGATGAAGTAATTGTACCCAGTTATACATTTATAGCAACAAGCTTCTCGGTAGTTCAGGCGGGTGCAATTCCTCGTTTTGCAGATGTCAATCTCAATGATCATTGCATTAGTGTTGAATCTGCTGAGAAACTGGTCAACTCCAGGACTAAAGCTATAATGCCGGTGCATCTATATGGTAATGTCTGCGATATGGATAAGATAAATGCATTCGCCCAAAAGTATAACTTATTAGTTATTGAAGATAATGCAGAAGCTTTTGGTGGTTCCTATAAAGGGAAAAAAACAGGAACACTGGCAGACATTGCAGGTTGCAGTTTTTGCCAAAACAAGACATTCACTACTGGTGGTGAAGGAGGAATGATAACAACCGATAATGAGGAATATGCTTGGGTAGCAAGGAGCTTCAGGGATCATGGCTATAATGTGAAACTACGATTGAGTCTTCTTGAGCTCGAACAAAAGCTCCCTTATATTCACAATATGGTAGGATGGAACTACCGTATGACTGAGATGCAATCAGCAATCGGACTCATGGAACTGGAGCGTATGGATAACTGGAATATGCCTACAAGGAGAAGAAATGCGTATATAATAATGGATAAAATAAAAGATCTTCCGCAGGTGATTAATATGCCAATTGATACAGAGGAAAGGAAAAATGGGTGGTATGTAATGGCATTTTCACTTGATATTGAAAATATGACATGTGACATTAAACAGTTTGCCGATGCTGCGGTTGCAGAAGGAGCACTTGTATGGAAAGTGTTCTGGCCACAGTGCCATGTTGAACAGGCTTACCAGGAGCATAACTCATTCGGCAAGACCGGATTCCCGTTCAAGTCTAAAGAATATACCAATCCGGAAAGCGCAGACTATACTCATGTTGAGGTTCCCAATGCAATGTGGCACGAGGAGCATACATTTACCTGCTTTGCCTTTCCCACATATACTGCTGAAAACTGTGAACAGATTGGTGATGCACTCAGAAAAGTAATTCTTGCTTATTCAAAATGACCTGATAAAAAAGATTTATTTTTCATAAGTCGCCTTCTAAATGGTACTATTCGCCGGATGAAAACTGACCGAAGACGATTTTTAAAGGCAGCAGGAGTCACTGATACTATAGTAGTCGCAAAGAGGGGTTCCTGCATTGATAATAATAAAGCAGATGATGAAAAAAGGCTGTCCCCAGATACAAAAAATCAGTTCAATAGCACTTTTAATTATAATCTTTTCATTTTCAGGTGATACAATGTTGAAAAAGAAGTCAGGTTATAATGTAGCAAGGCTTAAACATCCTATGAAGATCGATGCCAACTGGGATAAGCCTCAATGGGCAAATACCCAGCCTGTTGAAATAATCAACTACATGGGAACCATACCCGGATTCAAGCCTGAGGTACAGGTAAAGATGATGTATGATGATGAAAACATGTATGTTATTTTTAATGTAAAGGACCGATATGTGAGATGCCTTACAAAAGAAATAAACGGGCCAGTCTGGAAGGATAGTGCTGTTGAATTCTTCTTTTCGCCTGATCCCAAATATCCGCTTCTGTACTTTAATCTCGAAACAAATTGTGGCGGCACCCCACTGATGCATTATAACCTTGTACCAAAAAAAGAATCAAAAGAGCTCTCAGCAGATGACATAAAAAAGATAGAGATTGCTCATACTTTACCCCAGATTATTGACCCTGAAAAAAAGGACCCTGTCAAATGGACTCTTGAGTACAGGATACCTCTGGCCATACTTGAAAAGTACGCTTCAATAACTCGTCCAAAAAAAGGGGTAGTGTGGAAAGCTAATTTTTATAAGATCGCAGAAAACAGCTCCAACCCTCATTACATAACCTGGTCTGTTATTGAAAATGATAAACCTGATTTTCACAAACCGGAGTTCTTCGGGAAGCTCATTTTTGAATAATCAGAAAGGCAGGATATCAGATGGACACATCTACCGAAATTCAAATTGGTGCGGCTGCTGAGTCACAGCCCAAGTTAAAAAGGGTTTTGAGTTTGAGGGATCTGATTTTCTATGGGATCGTGCTAAATCAGCCGGTTGCAGCGGTGGGATTATTTGGACTGGTTTCGCAGTTGTCGAAGGGACATATGGTGACCACCCTGTTAATCAGTATGGTGGCCATGTCACTCACAGCTGTAAGTTATGGACGTATGGCTGCCTTGTATCCTTCAGCTGGTTCTGCCTATACGTACGTCGGGAAGGGACTAAATCCGTATTTTGGTTTTATTGCAGGTTGGGTTATGTTTCTTTGTTACCTGATAATTCCTATTATAAATACTATATATGGAGTTCTTTCATTACAGAGACTATTTCCTGGTATTTCATATTCTTTTGGAGCCATAGCATTTGTGGTTCTTGTCACCATTCTTAATTTATTCGGTATCCGTTCCAGCATGAAGGCCAATAAAATTATGCTATATATAATGCTGATCATCATCGGGACATTCGTTGTGCTGGCCATCCGCTATATCTCGCAAACACTTGGTTGGAATGGCCTTTTTACTTTAGCCCCGCTCTATGAAAAAACAAATTTTGGTATTAATTCAATTGCTTCCGGAACTGCTCTGGTGGCCCTGACTTATGTTGGATTTGATGGTATAACGACATTAGCAGAGGATGTTAGAAATCCAGGCAGAAATATTTTACGTGCAATTATTATTGTCTGTCTCTTTACTGGTTTGTTCAGCGCTTTGCAGATGTATCTTGCTCAGCTTTCCGCAGAAACAATGTGGCTTTCTGGAGGCGAGGCCAGTAATATACCTTTCTATGACCGGATCCCGCAGCAACAAATTGAAACAGCATTTATGACAGTCTGTGCTCGGGTAGGTGGCTCATTGCTCTTTAACGCTATGACAATGACAATGTTTATTGCCTGCTTTGGAAGTGGAATTGCCGGACAGCTTGGAGCTGCACGTCTTCTCTATGGAATGGGTAAAGACAATGTATTGCCCGGTAAGTTCTTCTCATATCTGGACTCGAGGCATAATTCTCCAATATATAATATAATACTTATAGGAGTGCTTTCAATTTTAGGGGCTCTGTTATTGAATTATCAGAAAACAGCTGAACTGATTAATTTTGCCGCTTTGTTTGCTTTCATGGGGG
Organism: Bacteroidia bacterium; assembly: GCA_041480535.1. Taxonomy (GTDB): domain Bacteria; phylum Bacteroidota; class Bacteroidia; order Bacteroidales; family VadinHA17; genus LD21. The sequence continues at coordinate 2,427 of JBGPAF010000054.1, read as the reverse complement.
TAAATATAGCAGCGATCAACCAGCTATATTTCAAATCACCCTCTGCTAAACACAATCTCATAACTGACCTAATTGTCCCTGCAGGAGGTTTCCTGTTCTGTCTCTGGATCTGGATTAGTCTGCCCAATAGCCCCAAAATAATCGGAGGTGTCTGGCTTATAATAGGGACAGTATATTTAATCATTACAACTAAAGGCTTTCGCAGGAAACCTGCAGATATTGATTTCAAAGATGTATAGATATGGCCTTATTAATCACAAAATAAACATAAAATCTCATGAAACTAGAATTATTAATTATTCTGACCACAATACTACTTATCTCCTGTACAGAAAAGGATTCAGTGAAAAACCAAGTTGCAAAAAATGAGATCCCTCATATTAATAAATCACTGGCTTTAAAACCTCCTATGGGCTGGAATTCATGGGATTGTCTGGGCTGGGGTGCAACTGAGATTGAGGTTAAGGCTGTCGCTGATTTTATGGCTAAGAATCTTAAATACCTGGGATATGAGTATATTGTAATTGATATGTTGTGGTATGGTGATGAGGCAGCCTCTGATTTTGAAGCCTTTGTTCATGAGACGATACCTGCAAGGCCAAATTATAACCTTGACGAGTATGGCCGGTTGCTTCCTGACACTGTAAAATACCCATCCTCAAAAAATGGAAACGGATTTGAACCTTTGGCTGATTATATTCATAATCTTGGTTTGAAATTCGGAATTCATATTTTACGGGGAATCCCATGGCAAGCCTCTGAAAAGCACTTGAAAATAAAAGGAACTGAAATAGATGCAGCCTCCGTTGCTCAGCCTGACAAAGGTTGTGTTTGGTACGATGGGATATACGGAATCGATCTCTCAAAGCCCGGAGCCCAGGAGTATTACAATTCTGTATTTGAACTTTACGCAAGCTGGGGAGTTGATTTTATAAAGGCTGACGATATCAATGAACCTGACCTGATAGCCATCAGCAAAGCATCCCGGACATGCGGTCGTCCAATTGTGCTGAGCATTGTACCAAATGAGATTTCTTATAGTATATTAAGAGAAAATGCCCACATGGCGAGGACAGGTGCTGATTTTTGGGATGTATGGCAAATGGTAAAAGTTGGTTTTCCGGTAGCTGCCCAGGTTGTTAAAGAGGCCGGACCAGGCTTCTGGCCAGATCTTGACATACTTCCAGTTGGTAAAGTAGGCTTAAAAATTTCGTACAAAGGTCCTGATCCCAGAATATCAAGATTCACCAGTGATGAGTTATACACCCTTCTTACCCTCTGGTATATATCACGTATGCCGTTGATGATAGGCAGCTATCTTCCTGAAACTGATTTCCAGACGATGGCACTCCTTACAAATGAAGAAGCCCTGGCAGTAAACAGAAACTCTATTAATCCGAGGCAAATAAAGTTTAAGAATGCAATAGTTATCTGGGCTTCTGATATCCCGGATACAGAAGATAAATACCTCGCTTTTTTCAATCAGTGGGAATCCAAGGAACCAATAAATATTAAGGTACAATTTAAGGATCTTGGATTGACTTCAGAAGCTGAATTTAACGTTCGTGATTTATGGGCAAAAAAAGATCTGGGTGTTTTTATAAATAGTTTTGGTGCATTAATTCCATCGCATGGAGCAGGTCTTTACAGAATTTCCAGGAAATAGAATCCTGTTATTAAAGGTGATTATTCCTAAAATGATTCTTTTATAAAACCTTTTATCAGTTAAATCATTGTAATTTTCCCGATTCCCGTACAATGACATTTTTCCCTTTTTATCCATAGCGTTATTTATTTTTATAAAATTCTTCTGCTTTATCCTGTGCATTTTGTATAATCTGATCAATTCCAAATCCAAGCTCCTCCCCGGAAGCTACTTTTTTCTTTGCCCGGAGTAAGGCATCCCGGAATCCTTCCGGTACCTTTTCACCTGTCCACCAGTTCATTTCCTCAGTATATAGCCATGAATATAAATCGGCTGTGCGTAAGGCATAATATGCATTATGTTCGAACCACTTAGCCCTATCTTCAGGAGTCATCATTAGTCCCTGGCCTGTTAACCGGTACGGGAATGGTGACATCCCCAGCCAGTTCCCGGCTATGTACTCGGCCGCAATAGCATGACCAATTTTGTTAAAACAAGAATGCTTCGACCACAATTCAGAAGGAACAAGGGCCTTTGCATCATCTATCAGCGTACTTCGGACTTCATAAAATTCATGTGCAGAAGTATAATAATAGGCTTCTTCGTTCCCGTCTATAAAAACTGTTCCGGATTGAATGGCATCAATCATACCGGCATAAAACGCGACATGCAGTCCCCACCAGGCCTCCTTCAGTTCATTAATCGTATTTTCCCGGTTTACAACCGGCAACAGCGGCGTCGAAAATGGAGACCCTTTCTGCCAGTCTGATAATTCGCGCAAC
>JBGPAF010000053.1:0-7436 GCA_041480535.1 Bacteroidia bacterium | reverse complement strand
GTTTCCTGAAGCGCAATTCCGGCTTCTTTAAGTATCCAGCTTAAAACTTCAGGCTGAGTTTTAAATTCTTTTGTCAGTAGTTCTGTCAGATTCTGGTCCAGCCCAAAACCCTTTGCGATTCCAAAAGCAATCGCAGCAAGAGGTATAATAGATAAAAATGTATACAGTGTCAGTGCAGATGCTCTAAGCTGAACCTTGTCATTCATGAAACCTTGAGCAGACAGAACAATAATTCGCAACTGTTTTATGAGAAAAGATTTACTTTTTGAAATATCAGATAACGAAGTATGCCAGATAGTATCGTTTACCTGTTTTATTTTTTCGAGTACCCAGGAAAGTGGATCTGCCATTCTAGTTGTTTAAAACTCTAACGCTCAAAGATACAAAATAGTACATACAAAAATAATTGCTACTTTTCAGTCAAAATCCTTCCGATGAAAATTGAGATATCAGAATTTATTGAAGGGGCAAGACAGGCACAAGGATTAGCTGTAATTATTGACGCATTCAGGGCATTTTCGGTGGAATGTTATGCAAGCGATTCAGGTGCCGTAAAAATCATCGCCACCGGTGAAGTAAGTAAAGCATTTGAATTGAAGAAAAACTACAGGCAGGCAATTCTTGTCGGTGAAAGGGATGAAAAGAAAATAAACGGATTTGATTTAGGGAACAGTCCGACTGAGATCCTGAAGACCAATCTTACAGGAAAGATAGTAATTCATACCACAACGGCGGGTACCAATGGTCTTTTAAATGCCGAAAATGCTGAAGCAATTATTGCAGGCAGTTTTGTAAATGCCGAAGCGATAGCAAATTATATAAGGGCTCTCGGACCGCAGCAGGTTTCACTTGTTGCAATGGGTTACCGGGCAAAAGAATCAGCTGAAGAGGATTTGCTGTGTGCTGAATACATTAAATCATTGATTGAAGGTAAAAAAGAAGATTTTGAAAAGAGAATTTCCAATCTGAGATTCACGTCAGGGAAGCGTTTTTTTCAACCGGCAAATATTGATTTCTCTCCCCCTACTGATTTTTTTCTTTGCACAATGACTAATAAATTCAATTTTGTCCTGAAGGCAGAAAAAAGGTTCGACGGCAACATTGACATGGAGCGGATTGATATTTAAATAATATCGGGAGGAATATTGAATATTGGCAGGATCTTTCTTCTCCGGTGAATTTCCCTGTATGTGCAAAACATACTGATCTTGTAAAGTTTAAATAATGTGAGGGATACCTTTGAGGAATCAAGGTGAATTTCCATTTTTTCCCTGTAACGGATAAAGAAGCCCGCGAATATTCTTGTCAGGTGAAATACTTTCAGCCACCAGAAAAGGCGCAACAGATTGACAGTTGAAGAAAATGTCTTTTTATCGGTGACATTATCGTACAACTTACTCAGGTTTTCAATACTGGATTTGGTCTTAGCCAGGAATTCCTTGTTTGTTTCGAGGCCTTCGTGAACCAGTCCGTTATCTATATGAAAAACATTGATCCCCGCCTTCTTAAGCTGATAGCTGAACAATGTATCTTCATGCCCGTACTTTTTGAGTTCTTCGTAAAACCTGAACTTTGAGAATATGGATTTGTCAATCAGTACATTGAAAGTAGAAAAACTGGCATGAGGGTGTTTGTTTCTCTCGTTTGCTTTTTTCTGTTCTTTTTTTCTTCCGTATTTCCATCTGAGGAATTTGTCAGGATCACCGGGAGGGCTATCAGTATACAAAATTCCCCCGCATATTACTCTTGCTGAATTTAAGTAACCAAGCCATTTACTAAGAAATGTTTCTGCGGTTCCCATAGTCATGGTATCAGCATCAATAAAAAGGAGAAAATCTCCCTTTGCTTCATTAATAAGACGGTTTCTGATCGCAGCTCTTCCAATATTCTTTTCAGCAGAAATTACCCTTACGTTTTCACCGGCAGCAGACTGATATTTCTTTCTGTATTCTTCAGATGACCCGTCATCGCCGATAAGAATCTCGCAGAATTCCCTGACTTTTTCCATTCCCTCCTTCATATTATAAACGAGCGCAACAATATCAAAATCATTCACCGGGATCAGAATAGAGATCTTCATTTTTGCGGAAAAAGCAGGTTTGGTTTGTCAAAAGTACAATATATTTCTAATATTCGGAAAGTTATGCTTTGGCAAAGAAATTGCAATGACTATTTTTGTCATCTGTATTTCCAGCAATTTTTGAAAATGAGAAAGATAGTTTTTTGTTTTATCATGGTATCCCTCGCATTCTGTTCAACAGGGCAGCTGAAGAAAGGATATGAAATTACAGTTAATATTTCAGATTTGCAGGACTCAACCATTTTTCTTGCATACCATCTGGGCGACAAACAATATATTAAAGACACAATCAACCTTGACAAAAAAGGCAGTGGTGTGTTTGCCGGAACTGAAGACCTTCCTAAGGGCATCTATATGATTGTCCTGCCAGGCAAACAGTACTTTGAGATCCTTATCTCGACTGATCAGTATTTTACAGCTTCATGTTCATATGCCGATTATTTTAATACACTGAAATTCAGTGGTTCTGATGAAAATACTGCTTTTATCACTTATCAGAAAAAGTGGATCGAAATGCAGAAGAAAGCTTCAGGAATAACTAAAAGACTTCAGAATAACAAACAGAATTCAGATTCCGTGAATATCCTTTCAGGTATGCAGAAGAAACAGGAAGAGATGATGAAATCCTATTTGCACAATGTAATAAAGGAGAACGACGGAAATCTTCTGTCAGTACTCGTAAAAGCAATGCTTCCTGTCGAAGGCACGGTTATTACAGTGCCTCAGGGAACCAGAAATCCTGATTCTGTCAAATGGGTAAAGACCTATCTGTATAATAGAGATCATTTCTTTGACAATACTGATCTATCTGATGAGAGGCTTTTGCGTACACCCATTTTACAGAACCGGCTGAATGCTTTCTTTACAAATGTTTTGATACAGTCGCCTGATACCATAAACAATGAGATTGATAAGCTGATTGATAAGGTAAAAGGCAATTACAAGGTTTTCCAGTTTGTTGCGGTTTATCTTTTCAATCATTTCAGGGAAAGTGAAATCATGGGTCATGATGCAGTAGTGGTTAAGCTGGCTGATGATATTTATCTTTCTGGAAAAGCCGACTGGGTAACAGATGAATTCAAAGACGATCTGAGGAAACAGGTCGACCGAATCAGGCCTAATCTGATAGGGAAAAAGGCTCAAAACCTTATAATGGATTCATACAAAGGAATGTTTGTTTCCCTTGATGATATTGATAAGGATTTTACGGTTCTCTATTTCTGGGAGCCTGACTGCGGTCACTGCGCTGAAGCTACGCCCAAACTTAAAGCGTGGTATGATAAAGCCAGGAATGAGGGAGTGGAAATATTTGCAGTCTGTACGACAGCTGACAAACCAAAATGGCAAAAATATATTGAAGATAACAAGCTTGAATGGATAAACGGATGGGACCCGGAAAGGAGAACTAATTTCGGTTATTATTATAATGTTGAAGCAACACCAACGGTTTATATTCTTGACCGGAATAAAACGATTATTGCCAAGAAGTTAAGCGTCGAAGATATAGGTTCATTCATTGATAATTACAGGAAGTATTTTAAGAAATAGTTATATCGTGCCTGATATATCTTATCAGTTCATAAATGGTACCGAATTCTTTACAGGCATCAGGCGTATGACATTTCCACACAGGATTTATTTCTGAAGGTGATTCTACTTTGATTGCTGATCCGGAATCTGCGATACTGTACCCTGCCCTGATAAGAGCTTTTTCAGTCCAGTATTTTTTTTCACCTTCTCCATTGACAATTATTTTACCTTTTTCAATATTCCGGATATTAAAACTGCCGTCGATTGTGTTGAATTTTACTTTTGAATCATCAAAAAGCGTATTAAACGTTCCATCCAGCATTAAATCCTCAGGTGCTCCTTCGAAGAGACCGCTTCCTTTTAATACCCATATCTTGTCAGCCTGACTAAGCGCGGTGCTCAGGTCGTGAGTTGAGAAAATAATGGTCTTATCCCTTCCGGTTGTCAGCTCATGCATGAGATGTATTATTTCAAATTTACTGCTGATATCCAGAAAAGCAGTGGGTTCATCCATGACCATGACTTTAGCATCCTGAGCCAGTACCATAGCTATCATCGCCCTCTGGCGCTCACCGTCCGACAATTCTGTAACAGGCCGGTCAATGAAATCATCCATTCCGGTTTTTATCAGCGATTCCGTTATTATTTCATGATCATCATTGTTGATTCTGCCAAGCCAGTTTGTATAAGGATATCTGCCGAGAGCAACAAGGTCGTACACTTTCATATTACTGACCCTTACAATTTCTGTCGAAATATAACCGACCTTTTCAGATAACTGAATCCTTGAGTATTCCTTAATGTTTTTACCATCAACCGAAAGTTCTCCTTCAATCATAGCCTGAAGACCTGCTATTGTCCGGAGAAGCGTACTTTTTCCAATACCATTCTTCCCTATTACAGCAATCAGTTCCCCTTCACAGGCTTTACCATGAACCGGAGGAAGAAGGATACTTCTGTGTTTTCCCGACACATATCCTATTTCGAGGCTTTTAAAAGATAATATCTCCTTTCTTTCACTCATGGTCAGAATATCTCCCTGTATCTTTGGTCACGAAGTATTACCCAGATAACTACAGGTATTCCAATTAAGGCAGTCACAGAATTGACAGGTAAAATATTGTCCGATCCAGGCATCTGTGAAATAATGTCACTAATCAGCATTATGATAGCACCTGTCAGGATTGTTCCGGGAACTAATATTTTATGATCGGATGTCCTGAAGGTTATCCTTGCCAGATGGGGAACTGCGATGCCGATGAATCCGATTGGTCCGCAAAATGCTGTTATGGTACCTGCCAGTATGCTTGTTCCTGTAATAATAATAATTCGAGAAAACCTTACGTCGAGACCAATGCTCCGGGCATATTCTTCTCCAAGGAGCAATGCATTAAGCATCTTAACAGAGATCAGGCTTATTATTATTCCCACGAATACTGAGATCAGCATAACATTAAGCTGTGATGAAGTAAGGTTGCCAAGACTGCCCATTGTCCATAAAATATAAGTCTTAAGCATGGTTTCATTGCTGAAATATTGCATAATGCTGACAATAGCAGATATTCCGCTTGAAAGCATAATTCCAAGAATCAGGACAGTCATGATATTTTTTACTCTTGATGAAATTATCATAATCAGTATCATCACTAATCCTGCCCCTGTCCAGGAGGCAGCTGCAATTGCCCAGTTGCCGATCCCCTTTATACTGTCGGGTGAGAGATTTGATGAAAAACCCAGTATAACGAATGCCACTCCAAGGCTCGCTCCTGAGCTCAGGCCAAGGACATAGGGTCCGGCCATCGGATTCCTGAAGAGCGTTTGCATTTGTAATCCGCTTATTGACAAAGCTATTCCGACCAGAAGTGCAGTTATGGCTTTTGGTAATCTGAATTTCATTAAAATAGTTTCTGTCACTTCACCAGTGTCATTGAAAAGTGCCTTAACGATATCGACAGGCTTAATGCTTACGGACCCAAGAAAAAGATCGAGCAGGAAAAATACCAGCAAAAGGATTATTAATCCGATAAAAATCAGATTTGATTTATTCCGGTTTAAGATTGAAATACCTGACGGTTGGATCTTTGGTGACACCAGGTCGTATTTTAATTTAATTTCTTATAATAGTATAACTCTCTGCCGGGGAATAATCCGGGATGCAGTATGGACGCAATATCATTCAGGATAATATGCGGATTAAGTGACCCGCCTTCCCAGTAATCATTTCCGCCGTTGATAGTTATTCGGTTATTGTTGTTGAAAAGATTGCCTTTTCTAAAACATGGAAGTTCACCAAGCCTTAAGTCGATTGCTAATATCTCACCCTTTGAGTCAGCAGTACCTGTATTAAGCCAGTAATCGGCGGACAAAGCTTTGACGAAGACATTTTCAAGTCCCATTGGCATCGAAACGGATGATACTGTGTTTTGCCAGAGGTAACTCCCTCCCGCATCCTCGATCAGCCTGGTAACATAGGAATTACCCGGGGAAACGTACCATGTATCTTTAAATGGAAGGCCCAGCAGGACTTTCGGCCTCTCGCCTGAATGCACGTTTACATATGATTTAATCCGGTTGTATTCATTTTCAATTGTCCTGAAAATTGAATCAGCCATATGTTCTTTAGAGTAAAGTGCGCCCATCAGTTTTATCCATTCAGCCTTGCCAAGCGGATCAGTCTCAAGGTAGTCGGCGTTATATAAAATCTTTATACCAAGTTCTTTCAGTTTGCCTATAAATCCGGTTGATTCACTGCCAATACCATATACCATCACCAGATCAGGGTCCAGTTTAAGGATTAGTTCTTTGTTCAGGTTATCTTCATAACCTATTTCACGGATAGCCCCATTCTCAACATTTTGTATAAGATCATTTGAAAACAGAAATCTGGTACCAGAAAAGCCAGCTATTGATTTTGATTCATTTAATGCAGATATCATTGAAAGGTGGGTGGTTGACATACAGATTATTTTTTTCACAGGCACTTCAATTACCTGAGAAGAATCAATATTGGAAGGTATGGCTCCTCCCACCGGAATCAGATACCACTTCTGCACAACATTGGTTGCCCCCTGCCAAGGATCTATAACAGATAGCTGCGAATACCCATCCAATTTTTCAATTCTAAATCTCTTCGCATAAGATATAATGGGCTTGTCATCCACTTTCAACAGTTCCCCATATCCAGCCTTCTTTCCGGTACAGGAAATTAATAAAATTGATGAGAAAACCAGTGTTTTTGACAACTGCCTCGAAAAGGAAGATCTTACTTCTGCAGGAAATATCATTCAGTGTCCGATTCAGAATTAACTTTAAAACATAAGCCTCCCGGAATTATGTCAGCCTGCATTTCAGATATTAAAGCTCCCTCCTTGCTGTATCGAATAATATTCCCTTTCTGAATATAATCGACAGCATCTGTAACAAAAATTTCACCATTGTCGGGATTGACCCCCATCTTATAAAAACTATATTCAGGATCCGGGATAAAAATTTCAGCCGGCAGCTGTATGGCGTCGATATTCATGCGCCTGATTCCATTAAGGATAAAAACTCCCTTTCCTGACAAAAAAGATTCATTCAGGTCCCCAATCACCGGATTGGTTTCCTTTGAACATGAAATAATCAGGAGCGAAAATATAATTATCAATATCTCTTTGTGCATAGATTATTTTTTAAGCTGAAAAACGACTGAGATCAAATAACTGCGTCCGGGCATAGGATAATAAGCAATATTCTGATAACTGGCATTGAATATATTTTCTATAATAAATCCAATATCGTAAAATGTATTCCTTGCATTCAGTTTCAATCCAATGTTCAGATCGCT
>JBGPAF010000052.1:0-7468 GCA_041480535.1 Bacteroidia bacterium | reverse complement strand
GTGTTTTCAATCTTTATCATAATTGTGTCATTCGATAGAAAATCGTCATTGTTCTCATGTCCGAAAACCAGAATATCATAAATCCCGCTCAAATCCATGTCTGCACGCTTGTCGAAAGTAACGATGGCTGAATCCTTATAAGGCACCAGCTCGATTCCAAAGTACTGTATTACAGGCATCTTCCCGTTAACAGAATAGGCAAGGTCGAATCCACTCAATGTGTCGCTACCTGCATTACGGACTTTAACGGAGACAAGTTCCTTCCCATAAACTTCTTTTTGCACTGGTGAAACAATTTCTGCAACTTCCAGGTCTTTCTGGATATATTTTACAACAGTTAAACCAGAAAAATCGATAAGGTCAATCCATGCGCCGTCAGCACCCTGCGATACAGAATTATCTTTCCTGTAAATCCATTCCATTTTGTTGAAACCGGCAGGTATTTCAACTGCCTGTTTATACCAGATGGTTTCCCCTGATTTCTTAAGTATTTCGGTATCATTTAGCTTAAACTGCAGATAATCATAATTCGGCTCCGATGATACTTTGTAATAAAACTTAAGTGTATCCGGTTCCGGATAATACGTCCTTATCATTAAGGTTGAGCCTTCATTGTGACTTATAGCGCCTGATCGGGCTGACAGGTTTCCGTCGATCGAATTTGGACCTGCTATTATCCATGGTTTGGCGCTCATATTGATCCATGGAAAAACATTGAATGTTGATGATTCAAAGCTTTCGCGTATCCTGCCCACCCTGATTGAAAAGTTTTTATTGACGATGTATGGCGTACAGTCAAGGGTCGATAGTAATGTGACAAAATCTCCATACTTAGCTGATGCGGAAAGCTTTACGGCCACAGGTATGTTTGATATCTCGCCAAACTGTAAAATACCAGATTTGATGTCAGCATCAATAATTTCAAGTTCGTTTTCCTGGCTCTCAATAAAAAACTGCCCGGATGTATTGCTGCTTCCGAGATTTCTGACCTGGAAAACAAGGTCAAAATTCTCGCCAGGTTCCGCGATGTAATTATTATTCCCTAATTCTGAGTCATCAATCAGGCAGTTTATTATATCAAGTTTTGGGGCATGCACAGTTAAATCTATTTTGTACTTTTTCTCTGTCTTGTTATCCTTAAGTGTCAGATCAATAGTAACAATGCCAAGATCAGGTACATTCTCGTCAATTGTCAGCTGAAGATCATCATTAAGGACTATCTCTGACTTTCCGGCAAGTGTTCCTATTGATGCACTGTTGTTGTCAATTGTCACCCATGGAGAGGTTGATGAAATAGTTGCTGAAAGATTCGTGGCATTTGTCAGCCCCAGGTTGCTTATCTTCAATTTCAGGTATAATGATTCACCAAAATCAGCTTTGCCGTTATTATTTCCGCCGCTGTCATTTATTCCCGACTCCGAGAGGTTAATGTACTCCCGGTTGAAATCTGAAAAATAAACAGTCTTAATCAGCGGGATCCTGTTCTGACCTGACACAACCATCAGACATGAATCATCTGATATGCCAGGCATATCAAGAATTACAGATCCCGACGGACTGGCAAAAGATGCATCCCAGAGAACATCAAAATGCGAAACTGCCACATACGCGAAAGGATCAACAGTAACCGAAAGCGACCTGATTCCGTTGGGCAATGTGTCGGGAAGAGAAATACTGAATTGTTCAGGAGTGCCAATAATAGGTATTATACTTGGATCTCCGAGGACAGTATAAGTTTCCCAGTAGTACTTCTTTTTAAGTGATGAAGAGGAACTCACAGCCATATTACCCGCAAAATTGATCTGTCCCATTGTAATATACCAGTCAGACGGCAATTCACTATGGGTATGGAACAACCTGTCGTAAGCACCTAATCCCGTCTCTGTATATTTGGGATCAGCATTTGGAGTCCCTGACCCGACGGCCCAGACAAAGTCCTCATCCCAGTAGGAATCATTTGTACAGCCAATTAATCCGATAGCTCCTTTTTCTGAAGATAATACCATTTTGTTCCCAAAGGAAGCAGTGTCATTGAACTGTGCAGTCCGGCATGCATTGCTTATAATAAAGGGATACATGCTCTTGTTTTTGAATTTCGTGATATCCGATGACTTAATATCAACATGCAGCCATCCGGCAGATGAACCATGACCAGTATAGTTAATGAACGAGAGTCCGTTTGATATCAGCTTGATAATTGAATCCTTCTTTGTATATCCATCAGGATAGTAAAAATGAGATTCATTGATCTTATTTTCAGGAGTCAGGTAGTTTGTAGTCGCATATTTTATCTGCCCATTCATATAACTGGCATAGCTGGCATCCTTGCCTGCAAAGGCTAAAGCCCTGGAGTAGAATTTGTTTGTGTCAGCAAACTGGAATTTCTCATATTCCAGTACCTTTTGAACGACAGACTTTACTGATGTGGTATCGCTGGCGGGAATTCTTCCGATAAACATATCAGGAAGGTAGTCACCATTGCCATCAAATTCACCGTAATACAGGTCGGTTATATTGCCGCTGCCGAAATATGGGATTCTTTCTGCATCCCCGATTATAAGCAGGTATTCCGGCGGGTGTCCATGTGCTGAAGAAGATGAATAAATCTTTGAGATAGACTCTTTTAGTTCAGAGTCGGTGACTCCCGCCTGACCGGGCCCCCTGTAAAGTATATCAAGTTTAAATCCTTTTTGCCTTTTCCACCTGTAAAACGGCTCAAGATATTTTTTAAACGTTGTATCAGTCAGTATGACCATACCTACAGGCTCATCAGAATATCCTGTAATAAGGTCCTCCGGAAAATAATTGAGTACACCTTTATCAAGAGTTTCGTTAAAGAGTACCGACTCATTATCCGATTTTGAAGAAGCCCTGAAATCCTCTGAGAAGGTTATTTCAATCTTCATCGATGTGATTATTTCAATAAAATTCGAACCAGGGTTATACCTTACCGGTGAAATTACTATGTTGGAATACTGCTTCCCTCTGATTTTCCCGAGAGGTTCTATTCTGACAGTATCGGGGTTGATTATTTCCCGCCTGGAATATAATTTTTTGTCGATAACAAATTCCGGTTTATGCCTCTCATCCTGCTTTACCTCCCCAGGTTGTGAAGGGAACAGTATTCCTTTAATTTTATCTTTTGATGGCTTGATTCTGGAAGATTTTACGTCAGAAACAGTAATCCTGTATGTTGAACCTTCAGGGATAGAGATCAGCCGGTTCAGAACCGGAAGTTCCGGTTTCCCCGGATCGGCTGTCATGGAATGACCGGGAACTGCAATCCTGTAAAACGATCCGCTGCCATTTATCATGGTATCAATGGCGAGCTCTGATAATGAGTAATTTATTATAATCGAATGATCGACGGTATATACATTTTTCTCCTGCAAATCACCATCGAAATGGTATTTGAAACTTTTTCCTGTCTGTCCTGAAACGGATATTGTAATTAACAGGAAACTGATTAATATTTTAGCCTTCTTAATGTTCCCTAAATACATCAATGTTAATTAATTAACACTGCACCCTAAATTCTGGCGGAAAGATATTCAAAATTTCAATACATTAAGGTATGCCAGAATAAAATTTGACCAACAGATCCTGATGGTTTTTCAACAGCCCCTGAGTGGTTAATTCATATTGTTAACAACCTCTAAAATGAATCACCAAATCATCAACGTATTAAAAAACGTATTAAAAAACGTATTATAATACGTTGGTGAATAAATCATTGATATACAATATTATAGATGATGCTTGCTAATCTGTTACTGCATTCCTGGAGTAGTTTAAACATTATTAACAATTAAACGGCAGGAACAGTTTAAGCAGATAAAACAAATATTTGTATATTGGGATTTTAAAAATGTAAATAGTACACAATTTAATCGAATGATGATGAAGAATGTATGTTTAACTTTAATATTTATTGCAATGACTACTCCCGTATTTTCCCAGAATATGCCGGAAGTTGATAAGATCAGCACTTCGGCAGGCGACGTAGAATTGTACTTCATCGGGCATGGCTCCCTGATGTTCAGAACAGGAAATTTTGTTATTCATATTGATCCTGTTAAAAGCTCGGGGAAATATGATAACCTTCCAAAAGCTGACCTGATACTGGTCACGCATGAACATTATGATCACCTTGATACTGAACTTATTAATACCTTGCGAAAACAATCGACTGTTATGTTCTGCAATACTGCTTCATCATCAAAGGTACCATGGGCACAGGTTATGAAGCCAGGTGATGTAAAGACAGTGAAAAGCATAAAGGTTGAAGCAGTCCCTGCATATAATATTGTTAATGAGCGTGCCAAGGGTCAGCCTTTCCATCCAAAAGGAGTCGGTAACGGATATATTGTCAGCATTGGTGATAAGAAATTCTATATCGCCGGCGATACTGAAAATACTCCTGAAATGAAAGCTCTGAAAGGTATAGATGTTGCTTTCCTGCCCATGAACCTGCCTTATACAATGACACCGGCAATGGTCGCTGATGCAGTCAAATCATTCAAACCAGCTATATTGTATCCTTATCATTACGGTGACACGAATACGGATGAAATTATAAATTTACTGAAAGGCACAAATATTGATGTCAGAATAAGAAAATTAAAATAACTGATAAGATGAAAAACATTAACAGGAGAGGATTCCTCAAAACAGGCATCGCAGGGGCTGCCGGTATTGCAATATCCCCGGCTGGAATTCCTTCGTTCTCCCGTGTTCCTGATGAAAATATCATATACCGTACACTTGGCAGGACAGGCCTCAGGGTACCGGTAATATCGTTCGGAGTGATGCGTGCAGATAATCCTGCTTTATGCAAAGCCGCTTATGAAAAAGGGATAAAACTGTTTGACACAGCAAATGGATACCAGAACGGCAACAATGAAACCATGCTGGGAAATCTTCTTAAGAATTACCCCAGGGATTCTTTCTATCTCGCCACAAAAGTCAAAGCTGCAGGAATGTCCAGGGAAGGATTGCCGTCTGCCGAAACCACAGCTGAAGATTTTCTTTCGAAATTCAGTACGAGCCTTTCGCGTCTTCAGATGGATTATGTTGATATACTGTATGTTCACGATATCAGCAATCCGGAATACCTGGAATACAAACCCATCATAAACGCAGTGAAAAAGCTTAAAACGGATGGCAAGATCAGGTTTATGGGATTCACTACACACAGGAATGAAGCCGCAGTTATTGATGCAGCTGCTTCCACGGGTGACTGGGATGTTATCCTTACTTCCTACAATTTTCAGCAGGCTTACAGAAAGGAGCTGGATGCCGCCGTGCACAAGGCCGCCGGGTTGGGAATCGGGATCATTGCTATGAAAACTATGGCAGGGGGAGGTTTTTTTGACAGGGAGAAAACAAAACCAATGAACACCACTGCCGCAATTAAATGGACTTTGTCAAATCCCGACATTCATACAACTATTCCGGGAATGACGCAGTTCGACCAGCTTGATCTTAATGTGAAGATACTTGCCGATATAACTCTGACAGAACAGGAGAAAAAAGACATATTGATTGCCAGCACGCAGCCTGGATTGTTTTGTTCGGGTTGTAAGGAATGTATCCCTGCATGTCCATTGAAGCTTTCTGTACCCGATCTTATGAGGGCTTATATGTATGCTTACGGATACTCCAGCCCATTACAGGCACATTCTCTTCTGACCGAGCTGGGATACGGCATCGATCCCTGCAAAAATTGCGGAGGCAGTTGCAGTGTAAGGTGCACAAAGAATTTTAACGTAAAAGAAAAAATTGCCGATATATCAAGACTAGTGGATGTTCCGGCTGATTTTCTGACTTAGTAAGTAAAAAGGCAATACATATGAATGCAATGCAAAAAAGAATTATGCTTTTTCTGGCAGTTGGTTTAATTTCGACAGCTTCTTTTGCACAGGAAATAGTGTTTCCACAGCTTAAAGGGTTTAAAATAAAAACAGATTATCCTGTGTATCTGCCTGACAACCTGTGGGATTTCATAAACGGAGCGGCCGACACATACCTGGCGTGCGGCTTTGTTGATCTGCATGTTGCTGAGTACAGGAAAGGCAAAGCTGTGATCAAACTCGAGATTTACAAACACAGTAACAATACTATGGCATTTGGGATATATTCTTCAGAGCGCTCTCCGTCATTCAGGTTTGTTAATCTTGGTGCACAGGGATATATAGCCGACGGAGCCATAAATTTCTTCAAGGGCAATTATTACGTAAAAATCAAGACATATTCAAAAAAGGTAAAAGTACTGCAGGCCGAGGAAACGCTTGCTGCAAAGGTTGCGGTAATGCTGGCCGGGGAAACTGCCATGCCGGCAATGCTTTCTCAGTTTCCGACGGAAGGGAAGAAGACTAATGAAGAAACTTATATTAACGAAAGTGTTCTGGGCCACAGTTTTCTAAACAAATCATTCAGGGCCCTTTACCAGATTGACAACGATGCTTTTTCAATTTATATTTCAGAAGCCATTTCACCTGAAGAAGCAAAAAAAACAGCAGAAACATATATTGCATCGACCGGCATCAGCCCTGTGGAAACAGGCGACAGCAAATTTATGCTTGCCGACGGATATAACGGTACAATTTTTCTTGCGTGGAAAGATAAAAAGATCGTTATTATATCCGGACTTGCTAAAGATCAGGCGGAAATAGCTGAAAAATACACATCGGAAATACTTAAAGGTGAATAAACAGGCCGCCTCTGCCTTTACTTCAGACCCTTAATCAGGCTGGATAAAAAACTGATACTACAGGTTGTTCTGCTCAAGGATCTCCGACACTATATGCTTCAGTTGAGAATACGAATTAACAGTTTTGATATCTTGATTGTCATCAATGACATTCTGTGGCGGCTTGTACAATATGCCGTGTTCTGCCTTGCGAAGCATTGAAATGTCATTATATGAATCACCGATTGCAATTACCTTGAAATTCAGATTCTGGATTGCTTCAACAACTTTTTTCTTTGCATCGGTCTGCCGCAGGTTAAAATCGGTAATGTTACCTTCCTTATCTATTGTCAGATGATGGCAGAACAAAACAGGCCATCCCATTTTTTCAAGAAGCGGATCTGCAAACTCCCGGAAGGTATCAGAAACCACGACCATCTGAACGCGGCCATGCAGCCAGTTTATGAAATCCAATGCTCCTGGCATAAGTTCCAGGAGCGAAATGACTTTCTGTATATCATTGATTGTAATACCATGCTGCTTGAGGATTTCAAGCCTTCGCTTCATCAGGGCATTATAATCGCTTATATCGCGTGTTGTAAGTTTTAATTCATCAATCCCGGTCCATCTTGCTACATTAGTCCAAACCTCAGGAACAAGTACTCCTTCAAGATCACTACATACTATGTACATTTATTCTCACGATTAATAATTAATAATTCTGAATTATGAATCCTTTAAGGAGATCATAATTATTTTCTAAAGATATATATTCTT
>JBGPAF010000051.1:0-7475 GCA_041480535.1 Bacteroidia bacterium | reverse complement strand
AGGTTCATCCCTGATATTTTCATCCCTTATTTAAAAATTACGTCACTTGATTTCATATTTCATCCCGGGGAAATGTCATCCGGCACATTAATTTGTCAACCCGGCATATTGGATCTTCCTTTGCATAAATTATGGAATACACTAAGGATTATAATGAACTGAAATCAGTATTCAATCCGGGCATCAGCGAGATCATAATTCCGGGATCTTCAGTTAAAATTGTTAATGAGAGATTCATTTCTGACATAAATTCCGCTGAGTTTTTAAAAACAGATGATTTTTCAATATCCGAAAACATAGCTTTTTCTTATCCTGTTTTTGTTCCGGAAAACAAATCCAGCAGGAAAGCTATCCTGTTGCTTCACGGGCTTAATGAACGAAGCTGGATTAAATACCTTGTCTGGGCTTACTGGCTTTCGCAGATCACCGGAAGTTATGTTATCCTTTTCCCGATATCATTTCATATTAACCGTGCTCCTTCATCATGGATCGATCCAAGGATGATGCAGGAATTCGTTAAAGAACGCAGTAAAGCCGGTGGAAAAATTACAATGTCAACTTTTGCAAACATTGCCCTCAGCAGCAGGCTTACGGAGGAACCCATGCGATTTTTTAACTCAGGATATCAGACGGCTCTTGATATTGTAAAGCTGATGAACCAGATAAGAGAAGGAAAGCATAATGTGGTCCCGGGAGGGAGCCGGGTGAATATCTTCGCTTACTCGATCGGGGCATTTCTTGCACAGATACTAATGATGGGAAATCCCGAAGGTCTTCTTTCGGAATCAAAACTTTTTATGTTCTGTGGAGGATCGGTGTTCAGCAATATGAAGGGCACCTCAAAGCTTATAATGGATAGTCTGGCATATGATAAGATCTACTCTTATTATCTGAATGATTTTGAAAACAACATAAATCATAAAAATCCTTTCTCCGAATTCCTCAGCTCAACGCAGATCGGGATGGCTTTCAGATCGATGATAGATCTCGGGAGATTCAGGAGTTTCCGCGAAAATATCCTTGAGAAACTTAAAGGGCAGATTCGGTCAATTGCCTTAAAGAAAGATATTGTGATACCGGCAAATGGAATAGTAAATACTTTGACAGCATGGAGCGGCAGGAACAGTAATCAGGTTGAGGTATGGGATTTCCCATATCTCTATTCTCATGAAAATCCTTTTCCTGTTTTCAATAACGAGTCAGCATCAGAAGTTGACAGGTGCTTCAGGCGTCTTTTGACTGAGGCCGGATCATTCCTTACCTGAAAATGGTGTTATCACAAAAT
This sequence comes from Bacteroidia bacterium, assembly GCA_041480535.1. Lineage (GTDB taxonomy): Bacteria > Bacteroidota > Bacteroidia > Bacteroidales > VadinHA17 > LD21. Next base: position 6,190 of record JBGPAF010000051.1, on the reverse strand, counting down.
TATAACCCTCATCCCCTGCATGTTTTATAAATTCTTCCAGAAAAGAGAGCACTGATGAAGATACTTTGTCATGCAGTACTATAACTGAACCGGGCCTGATTCTCTTCTTCAGGACTCTTAATACCTTTTCGCTGGTCATTTGTTCATCAAAATCATAAGGCATCAGATCCCAGAATACTACTCTGTAATTCTTTGAAAGCTCACTGTATTGTGAAGGGCGGATCCGGCCATAAGGGGGGCGCAACAAATATTGTGAGGTAAATTTTGCACCCTTTGAGATATCCCTGACATATACCCGGGTGTTTGTAATCAATCCGTTAAGGTGATGATATCCATGGTTGCCGACAATATGTCCTTTCGAACTGATAAGAGAGATAAGTGCAGGGTATTTTTCAGCTTCCTGCCCGCTGCAGAAAAACAGTGCCTTGATACTATGAGCGTCAAGAATATCAATGATCCGGGGTGTGGAATCAGGATGGGGACCATCATCAAATGTCAGGCATAATTCTTTATTCCTGGTCCTTATCCGGAAAATTGCTTCGGGATATAAAAGCTTCAGAATGAAAAATGGCCTGAAAAGCCGCATGTTGTTTTATTTGTCTGAATACAGAATACTGTAATATTTATTCACATCCGATGAAATTGTATTTACAAGCTTTTCCATCTTCATATTAATAGCCATATTATTTATATCCAGAAGCGACTGCATATTTATACCAATCGGGTAATCCATTCCAAACTGTTTATCATGATCCATGCTGACTGCATAGTCAAGGTACTCCTTAGAATATTTAATGGCATCGTCTATGATTTTGTTGCCCTCCTCAACTTCGCCTGCCCTAATAAGTACCTCGGCAAGGCCAATCACAAAGAAATCGTAAGGTAGTTTATCAGCCGGCACTATTCCGAGGCCCCTGCGGGCTGCTTCAACAGCCCTGGCAGTATCTCCTGAAACCAGAAGTGCTTTCCCGAGATTCCCGAAAATCCGCCTGAAGTTGCTTAGCATCCGTTTGTTATTCTCGTCAAGATAAACTGAAGGATCAGCCGCATTACCCCACTTGTATTTATTCATCATGTTATCATACATTACCACAGGATCGATCATTCCGAATTCGCCCTCGTCTGATTTATCAGTTTTGATTGGTACAATCCTATACGCTATCCCCTCCTGAACAAAATATTTCTCCAGCCCTTTGTACTGGCTCGATGGAACGGTGGTTGACATATATACCGGCCGCTCCCATTTATTTGTTGAAAGGAGATCCATAATGGCAAGGTCACCCTTGAAAGCATCATTTTCAGAGTATTCCCAAATCATCGGAGACACTATCCTGTTTTTGAAATATTCCTTGACTGTTCCGTTGGATACAACCTTCGCTGAATCAACATTTATAACAAACTTATTTGAAGGCAGGTAATTCAGGAAATCGCCCCTGCCGCTTATATCAATCTTAAATTTCTTATCGTCCTGGCCTGCGAACTGAACAACCTGGGCCAGGTCAATCGGCTTATCAAGCCTGTTGTCTACAGGAAGTTGATCCCTGACTCCGTCAATATATTTATCAGGGGAAAGCGTGAGAGGCAATGGGTCGGACTTAAAAGCTTTCTGCCGCATCATTTCTATGTACCAGCCTGCCTGTATGTAGCTTAGGTTGGCAACACGCACATCCGTTCTGACCTGCTCGACATCCTGAACATACCATACCGGGTAAGAGTCATTATCACCATACGTAAAGAGGACGCTGTTAGGTGCGCACGATAAAAGATAGTTTGCTCCTATGTCACGTGCCGTGTAACGGCCTGAACGGTCATGATCATCCCAATTCTGAGTGGCCATAAGAACCGGAACTGCAAACAGCAGAATAATAAATACAATGGCTGCCGATATTTTCTCATTGAGGATTTTCCTGAGGTATTCATAAACGAACATGAAGCCGAGACCTATCCAGATTGCAAAAGCATAAAATGATCCGGCGAAAACATAGTCCCTTTCCCTGGGTTGATTCGGATACTGGTTTAAATAAAATATTATTGCTACACCTGTCATTATGAAAAAAACCAGAACAAGCCAAAAACCATTCCTGTCTTTTTTATACTGCCAGAACACTCCTGCAATACCTAATAATAAAGGAAGAAAGAAATAGGTATTTCTGCCCGGATTATTTTGAAGATCAGGTGGAAGTTTATCAAGGTGGCTAAGTCTTGCTTCATCAATAAATTTAATCCCGCTTATCCAGTTCCCCTGGATCGGGTTGCCATTGCCCTGATTATCATTCTGTCTGCCGGCAAAATTCCACATAAAGTACCTCAGGTACATAAATCCGGTCTGATACGTGAAGAAATAACGCAGATTCTCACCAAATGTCGGACAGACTATGACTTCCTTATCTGAGCCGGAGGTTACTGTATATCGCCTGCCTTTAATATTTCCCCAGTATTTATAAGCCTGTTCATGTTCAGCATCCGAGCTGTACATCCTGGGGAAAATCGTCATGAATTCTTTCTTGTATTCATAATCCGGCCTGTAATAAGGCTTATATTTGCCATTGATCTTGTTATATCCTGCAACCACGCTTTTTACATCAACAATAGGAGCGCTGTAATAGTTGCCATAAATTTTCGGCGAGCTCCCGTATTGTTCCATGTTTGTATAATAAGAAAAAGAAAAGATATCTGATGGATTATTCTGGTTCATAGGCGGCCGTGCAGACGATCTGATCATTATCATAGCATTGGATGAATATCCTATCATTATAACTGCAATGGCTGTCATAATATAGTTCAGGATCACCCTTTTGCTTTTTATTGAGTATCTGATACAGAAAACCAGGGCTGCTATAAGAACTGCTACAAAGAAAAGCATACCGCTGTTAAAAGGCAGTCCGAAGACGTTTACAAACAGAAGTTCGAACCAGCCGGCGACTTTCGGCACCCCGGGGATAAGTACAAAAACCATCAGATATAACATTACAGCAGCAAGCAGAAGTGTTTTTATCACTCCTTTTGTGGTAACCTCATATTTCCGGAAATAGAATACAAAGACAAGGGCGGGAATAACAAGAAGATTAAGGCGGTGAATTCCAAGACCGAGCCCCATTACATATGCAATTAAAATTATCCATCTTCCTGAATATGGTTCATCAGCCTCTTCCTCCCATTTAAGCATGCCCCAGAAAACCAGTCCGGTGACCAGCGAAGAGAGGGCATAAAGTTCACCTTCGACAGCTGAAAACCAGAAAGTATCTGAAAAAGTGTAGGCGAGGGCGCCGATTATTCCGCTTCCTATTATTGCAGGAATATGCCTTGATTCAATTTCATCTTTACCGGCATATACTCTTCTGGCAAGATGGGTTATTGTCCAGAAAAGGAACATGATGGCAAAGCCGCTGCATAATGCTGAGAGGGCATTCATCATCAATGCAACCTTCGAAATATCACCCCCGGCGAACAGAGTGGCTATACGGCCTATCATAAGGAAAACGGGTGCTCCGGGAGGATGCCCGACCTGAAGCCTGAAAGCTGAAAGAATAAATTCTCCGCAATCCCAGAAACTTACAGTCGGTTCAAGCGTAAGCAGGTACACCATTGATGAAACAATAAAAAGTAACCATCCGGTGATTGTATTCAGGCGTCGGAAATTGCCCCATATTGAATTCATAACTGATGTTATTTGATTATCAACGAAACAAAGAACGTAAAAAAATATTATTTGCTCACACTCCGCGTTCTATTTAACTTCATTTTAACTTGATACATATTTTGTTACTTTTGCCTTAAAGAGCTGTCTTTATGAGATACTCCGGTATAATGATCCTGATTCTTGCTTTAAACATTTTCCCTGCCGGCGGTCAGAGGAAAACCGGTGTAACCGATTCAGGAGGAAATCTTTATCTTAATTTCAGAAATACTAATTTCGTTAAAAACAACGAATACTCAAATCCCATAACCGAGGGATATACGCTAATTGGCTTCTTTCTGCAGCCTGAACTCATTTATAATCCTGACGAAAAAGTGACTCTTCATCTTGGAGCACATCTCCTGAGCTACTCAGGGACAAATAAATTTTCACAGGTTAAACCTGTTTTTTCAACCTCATATCATTTTTCTGAAAACACCTGTTTTACAATAGGTTCACTTGCGGGAAGTGATGAGCACAGGATGTCCGATCCCCATTTCAATAAGGAAAGGATGTACAATGCCTATTCGGAGGATGGGCTTCAGTTCAGGACAATCAGCGAGCATTTCTTCAGTGATGCCTGGTTAAGCTGGGAAAATTATATTTTCAAGGGAGACAATGAAAGAGAAATTTTTACTGCGGGCGAATCATTCAGATATTTATCCTCAGCAATAAACGGCCTTTTCAGGTTTGAAATACCGGTCCAGATCCAGTTCAAGCATTACGGAGGTCAGATCAGCAATTATTCCGAGCATGTTGAAACATATCTTAATATCGCCGCTGGTGCAAAAATCAGTGCAGATTTAAGGGAATCTGAAAATGGCAGAGCCGGATTTGAATATCTTTTTTTTACAGGAAATTCCATGACCGGAAATGCACCATCAGGGATAAAGAACGGATATGCCGGATGGTATAAATTATTCTGCTCTTTTAAATGTATTGAAATTGAAACAGGTTACTGGAGCTCGCATGATTATTATGCTCCAAACGGGAATTTTATATTTGGTTCCGTTTCGGATCACATAGAGAATTTTGTAATATCCGACAGAAAGCTGATTACTGGTTCAATAAATATCAGGCTTCCATACAAAGACTTCCTGGAATTTTATTTTGGATTTGATGGATACTATGATACAGATCTGAAAAGGTTCGACAATGCTATGACGCTGCATCTGAGGTTTGATAAATTAATAAAGCTAACCTCAATCAGGAAGTAAAAAAATCCGATCTTAGACAAAATACCTCCAGGGTTTGCTCTTCCAGGGTTCACCAGCATAATTTATCCCGATCCTGGGAGCTGTTTTATACACTGGTGTGATCCCTGATTCTTCAATCCAGATCCTGTTCGAAGCAATGAGATCTTCACCATAAAACGATCTGTTTATACCAAGCAGCTTTGTAACACGCCCGGGTCCGGTGCAGTTCTCAAAGCCTCTTATAAGAACAGCCTGGGGATCGTTCTCAGCTCCTGTAACTATGTTCAGCATCCAGTACATTCCATAGACAAAATAAACATATAGGCTTCCTCCTTCGTGGTACATTATTTCGGTCCTGGGGGTTCTCCCCTTCGAGGCATGACAGGCTCTGTCCTCAGATCCGCGGTAAGCTTCTGTTTCAGAAATAGTGAACCTCCTGATAATGCCATCTTCAGATCTGATTGCCAATACCTTCAACAGCAGGTCAGGAGCGACATACAGAACATCACGTGTAAAAAATTCCCTCTCCGTCCTTCTGATTTCAGTCATTGTTTTAATATGTGGTTTTACCGTCATATTGTACCCATTTCCTGAAGACAGCTTCCGCTTCATTATCTTTTATTTGCACGAAGGTTACCTGCCGCTTTGAGGGATCAAGCGAGATTTCGTTATATATCAGTTCGTCGTCAAACCCGGCTATTGCGGCATCGCTGCGGCCGGAAGCATAAACGACTCTTTTTATTCCCGACCAGTAAATTGCGCCAAGGCACATTGGACATGGTTCGCACGAAGCATAGAGGACACAGCCGCCCAGGTCGTGGGTTTTTAATAATCCGGCAGCTTCCCTGATAGCAAGAATTTCGGCATGTGCTGTCGGATCAGCGTTCAGAACCACTCTGTTGTTTGATTCAGCAATTATGTCGCCGTCTTTCGAGATCACTGCACCAAAAGGACCTCCTCCATTTTTTATCCCGTCAGCTGCAATTTCAATTGCTTTCCTTAGAAATTTCTTATCGTCAGACATTGGTTTCAAAAGCATTTTTATTTTTATAAAATGGTACCTGAGGTAAAAATAACCTTAGTTTTGACTTACACATAAAAATTATGGTCAATATTCTTTTTTTTTAGGAAATATATTGTATTTTTGCAGTCCCAAAATAAAGGGTTTTAAAGTTAATTTCAAGTGTTTCAATTATAAAAACAGATTAAAAGTGAACACCTTAAGTTACAAAACAATTTCAGCGAACAAGGAGACCGTGAACAAGGAGTGGGTGATAATTGATGCAGAAGGAGCTGCTCTTGGCCGTCTTGCAACTTT
>JBGPAF010000050.1:0-7564 GCA_041480535.1 Bacteroidia bacterium | reverse complement strand
GCTGCAAGGTTCAATAATACAACCTACGGCAAATTTGCTTCTGATTATAAAGTTCTGGTTGATAGCAATATACGTTCAATGGAATACTTCGATACAGATATGGTGTCACTCATATCCGACCCATACCGCGAAACCTCTGCATTTGGTGCACCAATTGAATTTATTGAGGAGGGTGTACCAAGATGTCTTGAACATATAGTCAAAACAATTGATGACGTCAAAAACCTTGCGACTCCAAATCTCTATAAAAGCGAACGTACGCTCGACAGGATAAAAGGAGCTGAGTATTTTCAGAAGTTACTCAAAGGAACAGTTCCAGTAAGCGGCTGGATTGAAGGACCATTGGCTGAGGCTTGTGATCTTACAGGTGTCAGCGAGATGCTGCTTAATCTAATGATCGATCCGGATTTCTCCAATTTCCTGATGGATAAATGCATGTTTACAGCAAGGAACTTTGGTAAAGCCCAGATAGAGGCTGGCTGCGACCTTATAGGTATTGGCGATGCTATCTGTTCCCAGATCGACAAAGACAGCTACGATTTATATGTTAAGGAAAGACATCGTGAGCTTATTTCATTTATCCATGATTGCGGTGCTACTGTAAAATTGCACATTTGCGGCAACACAACGCACCTGCTTGATTCTTTCAGGGAACTTCAGGCTGATATTATTGATCTCGACTGGCAAGTAGATCTTGATAATGCCAGAGAAATCCTTGGTGATAAAATTGTGATAGGAGGAAATATCAACCCTGTCCTGATACAGGACAAATCAGAGGAAGAGGTTTATGAGCTATCCAGAAAACTTATAGAAAAATATAAAGAACAAAGATACCTTTTTGCTGCCGGTTGTGAAATAACAGTCCTTACGCCGCATCAAAATCTGATGGCAATGCGGAAGGCATCTATTCTTTAATAATGATGATTATCAATGCATTATAAGGTTTGGGGACATTGTGTTCTATGATAAAATTATCCGCTTCATATTGAGAAGTGCATCTAAATAGCCATATAAATTTGTTGGACGAAGAAATGAGATCATTGTTTCAGTTAACTGGGCAGAACGGTCCAGGTGAAAATCATTACAGAATTCAAACTGAATCACAACGAAAAGATAAGTCCAACAGCTGCATAATTGAACAGTGCAAAATTGTATACTTCATCATTATCTGCGCCGCCTTCAAGGATCCTGTATCCTCCTTTTAAACTAACCTTGTCGGAAAACCTGTAACATGCGGCAACAAGAACATCCTCAGCCCTGCCCTGAGGTGCTGCAAGAGCATCTCCCTCGAAAAGAAGCGACAACTTATCATCTGGCTTCCATTCCAGTCTGAAATTTATAATTGGAACAAATCCGACATTAGTTTTTTCACTGTAAAAGCTTTGAGAAGAGAGAGAAATTTTAGCATCCCTGACCTTTGCAGTGAAGCCCAGACCAAATTCGAACCTTGGTTTTTCAACAATATCATATCGGTATGTCAGTCTGTAAGAATTGAACTTATAAAATCCAATGAGTGTCGTATTGGCAGGAAAAACGACTCCTTCAAAGGTTAAATCTCTTGGGATACTGCCATTCGACTTCACAGCAAGGGGAGCATATAACAATGACAGATTATGGCGGGTATGAAAAGTATAACCTGCTCTTACACGGTAAAACACTTTTGGTGAAGCATCGAGTTCCTTGCTTAAAGAAAACAGTGTACCCTGATCGCCAGGAATTCTGACATCATTATAACCTGAAAAAACAACACCTGTTTCAAAATCGAAAATAGTCTGACCACCTGCCGGGACCATTACAGGGAAAAAATAAAGTAATATAATAGTACAGGTATGTATTATTTGGCTTTTCATATGTAATTTTATTATGTTTTAATATAAAACAACCTAAACACCGAATGGTTCTCAGGGTTCTTGCTTTTTACAGAAAGTTGCAGTTAATTTAACAGTAGTTTGAGGTAACACATACATTTCAATTTATTCAAAATGAACCGAAGAAAATTTATAGGAAAAACAGCTTTGACAGCTGGTGGGGCAGGCTTAATGTCAATTTTCCCCGGAATAACAAAGAGGTTCCAGCCTCTTCCCCCTTCTGATACTCTTAATGTCGCTCTGATAGGTTGCCGTAACATGGGTTTCGGAATCCTTGAGCATCATCTCTCAAATCCTGGTGTTAATTGTGTCGCCTTGTGTGATATTGATGATTCCGTGCTAAATGAAAGATCGACTGAAGTTAAAAAGAAGTATAACCAGTCTCCGATACTTTTTAAAGATTTCCGGAAATTGCTGGAGCAGAAAGATATAGATGCAGTCATTATTGGCACGCCCGATCACTGGCACTGTCTGATCACGATTTATGCACTTCAGGCAGGAAAGGATGTTTATGTCGAAAAACCTATGGCAAATACTATTGCTGAGTGTAACATAATGGTGAAGGCTGCAAACTACTATGGCAACCGTATAGTCCAGGTTGGACAGCAACAGCGAAGCGGATTCGTCTTTCAGAAAGCAATGGAACTCATTAAAAACGGGAAAATAGGCAAACTGAGAAGAGTTAATATATGGGCAAATTTCAATTACGGTGTCGGACAGGAAATCGTTCCTGATGAACCTGTACCGTCAGGTGTGGATTTTAACATGTGGCTGGGTCCTGCTCCCGAAAGATCGTTCAACAGGGCAAGATTTCATGGCCTGTGGCGAATGTTCTGGGATTACGGCGGTGGACTGATGTCTGACTGGGGAGTCCATCTGCTTGATATAGGACTCTGGGCAAAAGACATTACAAATCCCCCTCAGAAAGTCCTTGTTTATGGCGCTAACACATTCCATGAAAAGAGAAGTCGCGAAACCTTCGACTCAATGTCGGTAATCTTCCCGAAAGAGGATTTCGTTATCAACTGGGATATGACCGCCGGGGTTCAGCTTGGTCCGTTTGATTCACCGTATGGGCTTGTATTTATCGGAGACGATGCCACACTTGTTGCCGACAGGTCGAAGCTACTACTGCATCCCGAATGGGATGATGAGGCAAAGAAAGCAAAGACGGAAGAATTTGAATTCAACGGGGGCAAAGAATCGCATGCAGAACATGTACGGAATTTTATTGAATGTATAAAGACAAGAAGCAGACCTGCATGCCCGCCTGAGACCGGAAGGACTGCTGCATTGCATGTGCATATACCCAACATTGCGGCCAGAACAGGGGAATCGATGCTGATATGGGATGATGAAGCCGGTAGATTCACCAACAGCGAAGCTGCAAATCAGCTTATTACGCCGATTTACAGGAAACCATGGGTATTACCTAAGTTTTAAAAAACCAAACGCATATTAATATGCTTACACGCAGAATATTTATAAGCAGTTCAGTTGCAGCACTAGCTTCAAAAATGTTTTCATCGGACCTGATTTCATGCAGAGGTGGAAATAGACTAAAGAACTTCGGATTTATTTCCGGTATTATTGGTAGAGAGCTTGAGGGAGATTGGAAAAGAGTCCTTCAGCAGGTTCATGAATTCGGATATACTGAAATAGAAACAGGAAATTACCTTGGAGATTCCGCCCCGTTATTCGTCTCATTTCTTAAGCGTACAGGGCTTACTCCTGTTGCAGGAGGACTAGATTTCTCCTCAAAAGATGAGGATCTGAGAAAAAGCTTCACTCTGATAAACAGCTTGCAGATGAAATATGCAATAGTTTATTGGCCGTGGTACACAGGAGGCCCATTCAGTCTTGAAGATTGTAAAAGAAGTGCCGACAGGCTTAATTACCTGGGAAAACAGTGTAAGAATCATGGACTGGTTCTGTGCTGGCATAACCACAACAAGGAATTTACCCGGATGGAAAAAGGGCTTCCTTTTGATTACCTGATGGATAATACTGACAGTAACCTTGTGTTCTGCGAAATGGACCTGTATTGGGTAAAAAACGGAGGAGGAGATCCGCTGGCTGTAATGAAGAAGTACTCCGGCAGATTTCCTATTCTCCATGTCAAGGATATGGCTCCTGGTGATGCGATGGATTTTGAATGTCCGGGCAGCGGGATAATAGAATTCCCGGCACTTTTCAGGGAAGCTCACAATCAGGGAATTAAACACTATATGGTCGAGAGGGATAATGTTCCTAATGGCATTGCCTGTCTCAGATCAGCAGCTGAATATCTTAAAAAGGTTACCTTCTGATATTGATATTTCATACCTGGATATGAATTCTGTAATTGAATACGCTGAAAAATTACCGGAAAGAATTAAACAAACCGGGAGAACCGGAGAAGCACCGGTAGAAATATTACTTAAAGCCGGAAAACTGAATATGATATACTGCAATGGCTCCTTAAGATATATATCGGCAGGAAGTATTGAACTTATCCGGATGATCTATGCCGCAGTCCGCGACAGGGACTGGCTGACAATAACCCCTTCGATTGAGAATGAAAAGATTGAAGTTCAGGGAAACTCCTTCGTAATAAAAATCAGATGCCTTTACCAGTCAGAAACTGTTAAATTCTCTGCAGAATATATAATCGAGGGCAAACAGGATAACAGTGTTACTGTCTCTATGGAAGGAAGGGCTCTGGAAAAATCTGAAAAGAACCGCATCGGTTTTTGCATTCTTCATCCCATTGAAGGTTATTCCGGAAGAAAATGCAATATCGTACATACGGATGGTTCCACGGAACAATCAGCTTTTCCGGAAGAGATTAGTAAATATCAGGTTTCCACGGATATAAGATCAATGACATGGCTGGCAGACGAGACCAAATGCCGGATTGATTTCGAAGGGGATATCTTCGAAACAGAAGACCAGAGAAACTGGACAGATGCTTCTTTTAAAACTTATTCAACACCTCTTTCACTCCCGTTCCCTGCAAACATCGAAAAAGATACGAGAATTTACCAGAAAGTAGTATTCAGGGTTGACGGTTACTTTGATACTACGTCTTGCGCCGCAGAGAAGACTGTAATAAAACTTTTGCATGAAGAAACCTTTAGAATTCCTTCAGTAGGGATTTGTCAGTCAACCCGCAGTATCCCAATGAATAAAAATGAAATAAAAGTACTCAGAGCCATTCGTTTTGATCATTATAGAGTTGATTTGCACCTGTATGGAAAAGAATGGAAGGCAAAAGCTGAACAGGCAGTCAGCGAGTCATCGGATCTGGGCTATCCAATAGAATTCGCCCTTTTCTTTGATGACAATTCAATCCAGCAGATCACAAGTTTTACTAAATGGTATGCAAGGAGAAAGCTATCTGTATCTTCAATACTCATATTCCATAGATCCTATCCCTCAACACCTGATAATTTAGCCCGGCAGGTTATCCCTTTTCTCAGGGAGGTTGATCCCGAAGTCAAGACTGTGACAGGAACCAATGCAAATTTTGCACAGATTAACAGGAACAGACCCGGCGATACGGGAAATGACCTAATCTGCTTTTCAATCCAACCTCAGGAACATGGCTCAGACAATCCCACACTCGTCGAAAACCTTAAGGCTCAGGAATACACAGTATTGAGCGCCAAAAGATTTGCACGAAACAAGGAGATCATCATTTCACCTGTAACAATTCAAAGGAGGTTTAACGCCAATAATACATTTGTTGAATTGCCATGGATCGGGTCTGACATACCGCCGCAGGTTGATAGCCGCCAGATCTCTCTTTTTGGAGGCTGCTGGACTACAGGCAGTCTGAAATACCTATGCGATTCAGGTGCAGATAGTGTCACTTATTTTGAGACAACAGGAGAGAGGGGAATTATTCAGGGTGATAAGGATTCACAATGGCCACTGCACTTTCCATCGATGAAGGGAATGATTTTCCCGGTTTATCATGTATTAAAATTCCTCCTCAGCAATAAGTCCTTAAACATGATAAAAAGCACAAGCTCAAGGCCTCTGTTAATCGATTGCCTGGCAATGACCGACGGCAAGCAGGTACGAATATTACTGGTAAACTTTACAGGTACTTCACAATCCCTGAAGTTTGAATGTTGTTCCGGGATGTTCAGGGTAAGGACGCTGAATACCGATAATTATGGTGAAGCCGCATCAAATCCCCAATGGAATGGGATTGAAAGAGAGAAGGTTATAAGGTCAGACAGCATTTTTGAACTTGATCCATTTTCAATAAATTTCATTGAGGGATGGCGAAGGCACTGATATTTATTGGAAATTTACTACTTTTATTACAAACTAACCTTTTACAAACATGGTACTTATTCAGAACTACACACTTGCAGTATTTCTATGCGCCCTTGCGATGATCTGCTGGGGATCATGGCAGAACACCCAGAATTTTATAGGCAAAGGATGGCGGTTCGAACTTTTTTACTGGGATTATTCCATTGGTATTGTCCTGTTTGCGCTTCTGATGGCTTTCTCTTTTGGTAGCTTCGGCAGTCAGGGAAGAAGTTTTCTGACTGACCTGGCACAGGCTGATTCAAGAAACCTTCTTTCGGCAGCATTTGGCGGTTTTATATGGAATATCGGAACCTTATTGCTTGTTGCATCCATTTCAATTGCGGGGATGTCGGTGGCATTTCCTATTGGAGGAGGAATCGGATGGACCCTGGGAATACTGATCAATTACCTCGGTAGACCTGAAGGAAATCCACTCTTCCTCTTCGGAGGCACTGTAGTGATAATCCTTGCCATTCTTGTCAGCATGCAGTCGTACAGAAAGCTTGCCGCGCATCAGAAAAAACCATCCTTCAAAGGGATTGCACTCGCTTTCCTGGCAGGCTTATGCATTGCTTTCTTCTACAGATTTGTAGCCGCTTCACTGGCAACCGATTTCTCATCGGCTGATGACGGGAAGATCAGCTCCTATACGGCGGTGGTATTTTTCTCAATCGGTGCACTGATAAGTACAATATTCGTCAATCCTGTCTTCATGGCAAAACCGGTGCAGGGAGAACCAGTAAGGTTTTTGCAATGGTTTAAGGGAACACCCAGGGCTCATCTGCTTGGCCTGCTCGGCGGTGCAATATGGTGCCTCGGCAATTCCGTAAGTTTCATGTCGGTGGGTGCGGCAAGTCCTGCGATCTCTTATGGACTCAGCAATGCAGCACCGGTTGTTGCTGCAATCTGGGGTATCTTTGTCTGGAAGGAGTTTAAAGATGCACCAAAGGGTACAAACCGCTTGCTGGCATTGATGTTTGTGTTTTATCTTGTAGGACTTGTATTGATAGTCTATTCAAGATTTGCATGATCAATATCATGTACTCACCCCCCAGCCCCCTCTCTACTTCGTAAAGAGGGGGTGTATGAATCTATTAATCAATGCATTCCCCCTCTCTGCTTGAGCAGAGAGGGGGAAAAGAAGGGGGTGAGTACATGAAGAAAAAAGATAAATTCAGATCATTGTCATTTGAAATACTTAATGTCATGAAGAAAACTATTTCTGTACTTATTATTGCTTTTATCACCAGTATTCTCATTAACTCCCAGGAAAATCCTTGGCAGGGAGCATCAGTTGACTTTAAACATGGCAAACTAAAAATCTCTGAAAACAAACGCTTCCTGATCCATGAGGATGGCACACCATTCTTCTACCTCGGAGACACCGG
>JBGPAF010000049.1:0-7566 GCA_041480535.1 Bacteroidia bacterium | reverse complement strand
GAGTTTAAAATAGACCGGCCGGGAACAGTTTATTTCGATCCGACGACTGACAACTTATCGGAGCTGTTTAAAGCGCCAGGGTCGGTTTACTGGATTGCTGAAGAAAAAGGTACTATGGCCGGAGGTTGTGGTATATACCCGACACCGGGTTTGCCTGAAGGATGTGCCGAACTGGTTAAGTTTTATCTCTTGTCAACATGGCGCGGCAAAGGAATCGGAAGGATGCTGATGGAGAAATGCTTTGAATCGGCAAGGCAGATCGGTTACACTCAGCTTTACCTCGAATCGCTTCCGGAGCTTTCAAAGGCAGTCTCAATGTATCTGAAATCAGGATTCAGACATATACCTCATGCCCTTGGGAATTCAGGTCACTTTGGCTGTAATATATGGATGGTAAAGGATTTATGACAATTTTTTAATTTTGTTGATTTAGTAGTCCTGACATAGTAATTCAGAAAACTTTTCGGATGAAAAACGAAAACAATTCACTTTATGCGGTATTATTTGCCCTGGGAGGAAATTTAACAATTGCAGTAATCAAGTACATAGTATCCGTAATTTCAGGAAGTTCGGCAATGCTTGCAGAAGCGATCCATTCTCTTGCTGATACCACCAACCAGGTCTTTTTGCTTATCGGACGAAAAAGGTCGGGAAAGGGTGCTGACGAGATACATTCGCTGGGATATGGTAAAGAAGAATATTTCTGGGGATTCCTTGTAGCTGTACTGCTGTTTTTCCTTGGTGGCTGTTTTTCAATTTATGAAGCGATGCACAAGTTTATGCATCCGGAGCCCATAGGCAACTACCTGTATATTTTTATTGTACTGTTTGCGGCCATGATAATTGAATACAAGTCGTTTTCAGTAGCATTCAGGGAATTCAGAAAAACATCTCCAAAAGGATTAATTAAGCCATTGAAAGAATCAACTGACACGAATCTGTTCGTTATACTCACTGAAGATTTTTCTGCACTGACCGGACTTACAATAGTTTTAATAACAACTCTTCTATCACTGATAAATCCGTTTTTTGACGTTGTCGGAACCTTTCTTGTCGGTAGCCTTCTTATAATCATGTCGTATTTGCTGGCCAATGAATTAAGAAAGCTTATGGTAGGGGAGAGTATCCCGCGTGAGGTCAGGAACGATATCAGGACAACAGTCAGGAAATATTCAGTAATAAAACATATAAACAATCTACGCTCGATGTATATCGGGAATAATAATTTTATTCTGCTGATCTCTGTTGATGTGGAAGATTTTTCACGCGGTCATGCTATCGAAACCGCTACCGAACAGATCAGATCAGATATCGCTGGCAAGTATCCTCATGCAAAATATATCTACATTGATGTAAGGCCGGGCAATAGCTAAACCTAAACCTCTTCCGGCAACAGGTAAGGCTTCCGGTATTCCTGCCGTGTAAGGTAGCTGTTTGCTTCATCGTCGCCGATAAATTTTTCGGTTTGTCCGTCGAAAGTCAGTTTCCTTCCAGTGCGGTAAGCAATATTTCCAAGATGCATCATTGAAGTTGACAGATGTCCCTCGCTTACATCGGCAAGCAAATCCTCTCTTTTTCGGCTCCTCACACAATCGAGGAAATTTACAAAATGATATTCAATCTTTGCTGTTTCATATTCTTCACGGACAGGATCCGGCTCCAGGTCATTTGATGTAAGATTCATTCCAGGCTCTTTATTCGGGCCCATGAAAGTCTGAAAACTGTCCCCGAGAACAGCATATCCTTCAGTGCCGAAGAAAATCAACCCTCCTTCTTCCGGTGTAAAGAGACTGCGTACCTCAAGTTCCAATATTTTTCCATCATCATATTCGAAAGTTGCCGACTGGAGATTAGGAATTTCCTGATCCGAATCCCATCCATAAAAACCGCCGCAGCAGCTTATCTTTTTGGGATGGACATTTATTTTCATTGCCATTCTTATCCTGTCCATCGCATGAACGCCGTTATTTCCGAACTCACCGGTTGCTGTATCCCAGTACCAGTGCCAGTTATAATGGAAATGGTTCTTGTTGAAAGGGATCATTGGAGCCGGACCACGAAACAAATCCCAATTGACGCCTGCTGGAACAGCAGAGTCCGCCACCCTCCCTATACTTGGACGATGGCGGTAAACAGTGCCCCTCCCCATGTAGATATCTCCAATAACACCATCCATAAGCAATTGTATGCCCTTCTGGGATAATCTGTTGGATCGATACTGGGTTCCGGTTTGAACGATCCTGTTATATTTCCTTGCTGCCTCCACCATTTTTATGCCTTCGACTAAATTATATGACAAAGGCTTTTCAACATAGACATCCTTTCCGGCCTGGCATGCCCAGATAGTCATAAGTGCGTGCCAGTAATCAGGGGTGGCTATGGATATAACATCTATATCTTTATTCTCAAGCAGTTCGCGGAAATCAACAACTGTCTTTGGCTTATCTCCTCCAAGAGTTTCTATATCTGATACTGCCTTTGGAAAAAGATTTTCATCAGCATCGCATATTGCAACCACTCTTGAATTTTTAATTTTCGTGAAATTTGCTGTATGCCCGGTGCCTCCATACAATCCTCCGCGGTCGTGGATTCCCGCAACAGCCACGTTGACTGCTTCATTCGGTTTATTTTGCATGAACCCTTTTATATAGGCGGGAGCTCCCACAGAAAGCCCTGCCGATACTACAGCTGACTTTTTAATAAATCCCCGACGTGTTTCAGTTTTCATATCAGATTTAATAGAGTTTTTTTCAACATACTAAAATACCAATTAATTCTCACTACGGAAATATTTTTTTAAATTGCATAAAAAACTATATGAGTTTCCTGAAGAAACTGATACCTCCCGATAAATGGAAACTTCCGGTTTTATTAGTATCATCCGTATTTGCCGGGCTTACTCTCTTTTCTGTCTATATTTCAAATGCCCCGGCTTACCTTGGAAACAATCCGGAGACCTGTGTCAACTGCCATATAATGGCTCCCCAGTACACAACATGGTATCACAGTTCGCACAGGGAAAAAACAAATTGCAACGATTGTCATGTGCCTCATAATAATGTTGTGAATAAATATTTCTTCAAAGCAAAGGATGGGTTGCGTCATGCTACTATATTCACTCTGCGGAAAGAACCCCAGGTGATATTTATCAAAGAAGCGGGAAGAAATGTAGTCCATAAAAATTGTATCAGATGCCACGGAGATCTTATTACTGACAGCAGGCTGCTTACTTATAACAGGGAAACTTATGAATTCAGGATGGAACGTAGATGCTGGGAATGTCACAGGGAGACACCTCATGGACGGGTGAACAGCCTCTCAAGTGTTCCGTATGCAAGGGTTCCTCTGCCCGGATCAGTTGTTCCGGCCTGGATGAAGAACATTGTAAATAAAAACAACAAGTAAAAACAAAATAAATGAAATCAATTCAGGAGAAACTGAAAGAAAAACCATGGCTTGGATGGATTATTTTCCTTGTCACTGTTGGTGTGGTGTTTTTGCTCGGCATGCTGGCATCCTCGATTATTGAGCGACGTTCCGAAGCCATTTTTGCTTATTCCCCGGGAATAAAATTCTCACAATTTGAACCGCGTAACGCCAAATGGGGAGAGATATTCCCTAGAGAATATGGTACCTATCTGAAGACAGCTGATACCAGTTTCAGGAGCAAATACAACGGAAGTGCAACGGTTGACATGCTCAAGGAGTCTCCGGAATTGGTAGTACTTTGGGCAGGATATCCCTTTTCGAAAGAATATAACCAGGGAAGAGGTCATTATCACGCAGTTGAGGATATCAGGAACATTCTGAGGACAGGAGCACCGGCAGCTGGCGTCGCGAGCCCGGTGACGAACACCTGCTGGACATGCAAGAGTCCTGATGTGCCCCGGCTTATGAATCAGGTTGGTGTGGCTGAATTTTACAAAGGGACATGGGATACAAAAGGATCAGAAATTATGAATCCGATAGGATGTGCAGACTGCCATGATTCAAAAACAATGAATCTCAGAATATCCAGGCCGGCCCTCCTGGAGGCTTTCGAAAATATGGGAAAGGATATCACTAAGTCATCACATCAGGAGATGAGAAGCCTGGTCTGCGCACAATGTCATGTTGAATACTATTTCAATAAGAAAAAAGTTGAAGGTGTCCAGTATCTTGTCTTCCCCTGGAAGAACGGAACCACTATTGAGGATATGGAAAAATACTATGATGAGATAGAGTTCTCCGACTGGACACATGCTTTGAGCCGTGCCCCGATTCTAAAGGCTCAGCATCCGGATTATGAGGTTTACCTTACCGGGGTTCATGCTGTAAGGGGAGTCTCATGTGCCGATTGCCATATGCCTTTCATAAGTGAAGGCGGGCAGAAATTCACAGATCATCATATTCAGAGCCCTCTTAATAATGTGGCAAATTCCTGCCAGGTTTGTCACCGTGAAGAGACCGAAAGACTTATAAAAGATGTTTATTCACGCCAGGATAAGATTATGGAAAACAGAAGTATCCTTGAAAAACTGCTGGTCAGGTGCCATATTGAGGCTAAAACAGCCTGGAATAAAGGTGCCAGTGAGGAACAGATGAAGGAAATTCTGAATGATATCAGACATGCACAATGGAGATGGGATTTTTCAGCGGCCGGACATGGCAATTCATTTCATTCGCCTGTTGAGTTGAGCAGGATCATATCAGGTGGAATTAACATTGCACAGGAGGCAAGAATTAAGCTGGCAAGGCTTCTGGCTTCATTAGGTTATAACCAGGAAATACCATACCCTGATATCAGCACAAAAGCCAAAGCTCAGGCATACATAGGGCTTGATATGAAAAAGCTTAATGAAGAAAAGAAAATCTTTCTTGAAACTGTCGTTCCCGGATGGGTCAAGGCGGGGGAAGAAAGAGAAACTGGATATGATAACTAATAATCAAATCTCTAAGACAGATAAAAGGAAATGAATAAAACAGAAAACAAACCGGCAAATAAATTCCACCAGCCAGGCTGTCGCTGTTGCAGCGGACATACGGAAAAATTGGCTAATGATATGACAAGGCGGAAGTTTATTCAGATGACAGGAACAGGAGCGCTGGGAACCGTGGCATTGCCTGCATTGTCATGGGCTGAACTTGCGACAGACCGGCCAGCAGAGAAATATACACATAAGCGCCAGCCTCTGGTGGTCAAGCCGGTATTTACTTATGAAATCCCTGAGCGGAAAGAACAGACAAGCTGGCGTAGCTGGGGAGGAATTCAGACTGAAAAAGATGCCAATGAGGAGATCAGTCGGATTCAGGAAGAGCTTAAAACATTAAGCACTCAGGCTGATTTCCCTATCAGTTTTCTTCCTGTCTCGGCTGTCCGTACCATTGAGGACCTTAATAAAATTGAGGATTTGAAATCCCCCGATATGTACCTGGTTTATCCTGCAGGGGGAGGTATGAATATGTTCGATTTTCTGAACAAAACGGGAAAGGATATTATTTTCTTCTGCCGTTATAAATCAGGACCTGTATATCTTTGGTACGAAATTATCAGTCCGCGTTATCTCCGTCAGCATACAGACACCCTTAAAGTGAATGGGATTGATGAAAATGATGTTGTTGTTGACAGCCCCGACGAACTCCTCTGGCGTCTCAGGGCATTATGCGGATTGAAAAACACCAGGAATTCAAGGATCCTGGCAATCGGAGGTCCCGGAGCCTGGTCCCAGCCTCTTGACGCGACAATAAATATTGTAAGGGAGAAGTATAAACTGGATATACAGACTGTATCTTATGAGGAACTTGGCGGTTTAATAACACAAGCCAGGGCAGACAGTTCTGCTGTAGCACATGCAAAAAGCAGGGCCGGTGATTACCTGCGTGATACCGGTGTTAAGCTGGAAACTGACAGGAAATTTGTCGAGAATTGTTTTGTTCTTGAGGATATCCTTGTAAGATTAATGGAGAAATCCAATTGCAGAGCGGTCACCATCAACAATTGTATGGGAACCATTATGCCGCTTGCTGAAACATCTGCCTGCCTGACACTAAGTCTGCTTAATGATGCTGGTTACCTGGCATTCTGTGAATCTGATTTTGTTGTGGTCCCGGCAGGTATTCTGCTGGCAAACATCTCAGGCAAACCTTCATTTTTGAATGATCCGACATACCCTCATAACAAAATTATTACCCTGGCTCATTGCACTGCACCCAGGCGAATGGATGGCAAAAATCTTGCTCCTGCCAGGATACTGACACATTTTGAGTCGGATTACGGGGCTGCCCCTAAAGTTGAAATGTTTGTAGGACAAATTGTTACCAATGTAATGCCCGATTTTGCCTTTAAAAGGTATGCGGGTTTATCAGCGGAAATTGTCGATAATCCATTTATGGACATTTGCCGGTCCCAGATAGATGTCAGCTACAATTGTGAAAGCAAAAAAGTTGCTGAGAAGATGCCCGGTTTTCATTGGATAACTGTATATGGTGATTATATAAAAGAAACAGGTTATGCGCTGAAAAAAATCGGGATTGAATTTGATAATCTTGTATAGCGGAAGCATATTTTTTGATATCCTGATTATGATTATTAAATAGATATTTTAATAATCTTTGTATAAAAGAAATAAAACCAGTCTGAGATTTGTCTAATAGATAAATTGAATTAAACCTGTAGTTTTAAAATGAAAAGAACACTTATTATTACTGGTATCGTTGCAGGGGCTATAATTATTGCAATGTTTGTTTTCAACAAATTAGTTTCAAAAAAAGATACTGCCAGTATTTATACAGAGGTTAAGAAAGGTCCCTTTGAAATTACTGTGGCTAATTCGGGTGACCTTGAAGCTGAAAAATCAGTGGACATCATGGGGCCTGAAATACTTGGTTCAAATCAGGGTCGTCAGGGTGGCGGTGGACCTGGTGGTATGGGTCATGGTTTCCATGCTTCGAATTTTAAAATTCAGGACATTGTCCCAGAGGGTACAGTAGTCAAAGAGGGTGACTATATTGCCCAACTTGACAGAACAGAGTATGACAATACCTTAAAGACCGCACTTGAAAATCTTACAACTTTGCAATCAAATCTGGAGATGGCAATTCTTGACACAGCAGTTACGCTTACTAATCTGAGAAATGCTATCAGGAATCAATTTATTACCGTGGAAGAGGCTGAAATAACTCTTGCACAGTCCAAATTTGAACCTCCTGCAACTATTCGTCAGGCAGAGATAAACCTTAATAAACAACAACGGGCACTCGAACAGAAAGAAAAAAGTTATTCATTGAGGAGGGCTCAGGCACTTTCCGACATAAAACAAAAGAAAAGACTTCTTGCTGATGGTACAGAACTTGTAAAAAGTCTTCAGGATTTTCTAGCCAAGTTTACCATAACTGCACCTTCACCAGGTATGGTTATATATAAGGAAGAATTTAACGGATCAAAAAGAAAAGCCGGATCATCAGTGAATCCTTTCGACCGGATTATTGCAACTCTTCCGGATCTTTCATCAATGATTTCCAAAATATATGTCAGTGAAATTGAAGTAAATAAGGTCAAGAACGACCAGAAAGTAACGATAACCATAG
>JBGPAF010000048.1:0-7643 GCA_041480535.1 Bacteroidia bacterium | reverse complement strand
TTATATATAAAATAACTTATAAATTCTCCACCTCTTAGCGATATAGATGTCCGGCAAATACTACTGAAATCTTCATTTAACCTCCCATATCAGGTAGTATCAATGTCATCAAAAATAGAGTACTCCATTAGGTCAATATACCTATAAAGTTAAATATTGCATCCGTTCTAAACCAATATCTGCTTGCAAGATCTCCCAGAATGGAGGTGTTTGCAAACGAACAGGAATGGAACTGGTCAATTTTGATCCCTTAAAACTCTTTGAATTTAGTCTGATTGTCTAAAACAGAAAATATCATAACGAGTCCTGGAACACATCTTGTCAGTTCTTTATGCAGCGTACCGACATACCATTGTTATCATCTTTATAATATCTGACAACGTTATCCGAGTTATATTCTAATTCTCTATACCATTCATTATGTGTATTATACTCTGTGGAGGTCCACCAGTAACCATAATTGGTGATATACTGGAATGCTCCGGCTTCTGAGCGTAATCCGCCTGGAAGAGCTTTGAAACCAACCTCATCTGTAGCACCTGTATTTGGTGATGCCCAATGTGTTGTTCCGGTTTCTTTTAATTTTCCACCTGCCGGGATAGAAAAACCAAAATAATCTTCAAATGCAATACAGTCATCATCTGAGGGAACATGCCATCCAACAGGGCACAATTTTCCTGTGGCTACAGCATACCAGTTATAAAGGGCACCATAGGTATCTTTATTTCCTGCATTGTTGCTATACCAGCAATAGCCAGGTGATGTAAGATTGGTCCAGGCAGAAGTGCCTGTTACATTAACAATCGCAGCATCATCATTAAATGTTGTCGTTTTCAGGTTTTCCTTCATCCAGACCTGTGTCCCGATCCGTATTACGCTGTAAGTATTGCCGTCATTATCAACAACAGTCAGGGGATCAGTAGTAAATGTTTTGTCGGCTCCATATGCGGTACCGGCACTGTTTGTTGCGTATGCTCTTACATGGAAGGTTGTATTAGCAGTCAGTCCGGAAATATAACTAATGAATGTACCGGTTCCTGTACCGTTGGTTGTTTTACTGTTTGCTGTTGTAGGGTTGGCAGTTGTATTATAGCAGACTCCTCTTACGGTTATTGAAGAACCTCCGTCACTGGTTACAGTTCCTCCACCCGTACCTGTTGTGGTTGAAGTTGCAACAGGATCTGCAGTGGTAACTACTGGTAACAACGGGCTTGTATTAAATGATAATTCCTCTCCATAGCCTGTGCCTTCCGAATTCGTGGCGTAAGCCCTTACGTAATATTTTGTATTTCCTGTCAAACCGGATATATTGCTCGTAAATAAACCTTCGCCGGTCCCATTACTTGTTTTTGAATCTGCAATAGTAGGAACCGTATGTGTGCTCCAGCAAACGCCTCTTGCTGTCACTTCAACTCCTCCTCCATTTGTAATATTTCCGCCTGAAACAGCGGCCGTCTGGGTGATTCCGGAAACAGCTGCAGTCGTCAGTGTCGGAACAGAAAACTGGCTTGTTGTGAAAGTAATCTGGCTCCCGTATGAAGTACCTTCACTATTAATAGCATAAGCCCTGACATAATATAGAGTATTAGGAGTAAGCTCTGTTATCAGGGATGTAAACTCTCCTATCCCATAACCATCAGTGGTTCTGGAGTCTTCAGTATTGGGATTCTTTTTTATATCCCAGCATACACCTCTGACAATTATATCAGCGTTTCCATCTTTTGTCACGTCTCCACCTGCTGTTGCAGCTGTGGGACCAATATCGGTCACCGGGCTTGTTGTAACAGAGGGAGTTCTTAAAATAACGCACCCGGGAATAAAAAGCAAAAGTGAACAAATCAAAAGAAATATGTAGAAATCAGGCCCCTTTTTCATCTTAAATTTTTGTGTGAATAGTTGAAGTTAAAAATTGCCAACCTTTATCATTTCATTGATTTCAACTCTAAAAGTAGTAAAAATTCCTGATTTTTATTCCATATTGCCCAATTTTGATAAATCAGCTGTCTCTGTTACGTCTATTAGAACTGTTCTTACATCTGTCAAAAATAATGAAACAAAACCAGGAACAATTCTGCTATTTAGACTTACCAGCGATCGTATAAGGTATTGTAAATCTGAAATCTGTCCCCTCTCCGGGGTGTGAACTTAACCATATCCTGCCTCCGAGAAGTTCGACATAAGCCTTGCAGATTGATAAACCAAGTCCGGTACCTCCAAATTTTCTGGAAATCAGATGGTCGACCTGGAAGAATCTTTCGAATATTTTGTCATGATGTTCGGGAGGGATTCCAATACCTGTATCTTTAACGAAGAATTCCAGATATCCATCCTTCAGGCTATATCCAAAATCAATCCGACCTTTTTTGGTGAATTTTGTGGCATTATTAATAAGGTTTGAAAGTATCTGAATAAGTTTTGTGCTATCGGTCATAATTAAGGATTGTTGATCAGGCAATCCTGCATCGAGATTAATGGAAACGACATCGGTTCTTTCTTTATAGCTGAATTGTTCATTAAGACTTCTAAGTGTTGAATTAAGATTCATCTCCTTGATATTCAGCTTAACCTGTCCGCTTTCAATATTGGCAATATCAACAATGTCATTGATTATTGAGAGAAGCTGACTTCCGCTTTGAAATATTATATCTATAAATTGACGGCGGTCAGCTTCGGGAGTATCGGGTTCACTAAGCAGGGCTGAAAATCCGATGATAGCGTTCATCGGAGTTCTTATCTCATGAGAGACATTGTGAAGGAATGCTGTCTTAAGCCTGTCACTCTCTTCTGCTTTTTCCTTTGCTGCTATCAGCTCGGCCTCTGCTATTTTACGGAGGGATATATCCTCGATCATTGCAAGGAAGTACTGAACCTCATCATTGTTATTTCTGATGATACTAATGGTTGCCGAACCCCAGATTACACTTCCGTCTTTTCGTATATATCTGTTTTCAGTATGGTAAACCGGTATCTCTTCTGCCACAAGCCTCAAAAGTGAAACATCATCTCCTGCTACATAATCAGGATGCGTAAAATTCCTCAGAGTTATCGATTTCAGTTCATCTTCTTTATACCCTAACATTTTACAGAATGCAGAATTTGCCCTGATGATCCCAAGGTCCTTTCCGGTCATAACTATACTGATCGGACTCTCCTCGAAAATTTTACGGAAGCGCTCCTCACTTTCCCGAAGAGTCTCTTCGGCAAATTTACGTTCGGTAATATCACGACAAATTGACTGGAAATATTTTACTCCCTCAATTTCAACTTTTCGTGCGCTAATCTCGACAGGCATTGTGGTGCCATCTTTCCTGATATGAACTGTTTCATAGGTCGAATATCCCCTTTCATCAAGAATCCTGTTTTCATTTTCAAGCTCTTTTACCGCACCAGGTGCCCTTATTTTTGATAAACTCATTCCAATGAGTTCATTCCTGTCGCGCTGATAAGCTTCTGTTGCCCTGTCATTTGCCTCAATAATAACCATATTCCTGTCAGTAAGGAAAATTATGTCGTTAGCATATTTCAGAATATAGTCAAAATGCTTTCTTAAAGCAAGATGATCAAGTTCAGCTTCATATTTTTCCCTGTAAAACCTGACATTTTCATTCCACTCAAGTATTCCAAGCAATAATCCTGCTGTAAGAATAAAAAGGATTATTATTATTATTATCATCGTCATCTGATCATTCAGAACAGAAAATACTTCATTATGATCGATTTTCGCAATCATATACCATGGAGATCCAGGTACTTTCTTCATTGCGGCGACAACCGAAGCACCTCTGTAATCGATACCGTCTATCGTTCCTTCAATACCACGTACAGCCATTGCTGCCGGCAGCTTCTCCTCCGAGACAGATTTACGAAGCACAAGCTCAGAATTCTTCTTAAACTTTAGCTCATTGAGGTAAACAATCTCATTTTCTTCCTGCCTTATAAGAAGCGATTCAGCGGTTTTGCTTGGAACAGGCCATGTCTGGACCAAAGGGTAAAGTGTCTCTCTGGGATCTATTCTCAGGGCAAGAAGCCCGAACACTGATGAGTCTTTTTTCCAGGTATTTATCAGAGGAACGACGAGGTCAAGATGAATAAATTTAACATTGCTTGTTTTATGCAGGTCTGTAAGGATACCTGACTTGAGCTTTATCAATTCCGGAAATAAGAGTTTCAGGTGCTCACCCATAGTGGTGTCCTGATTGGGATAATACCCCCTTACATTTCCAGTTGAATCGATCAGAAGGATATTTTTATACTCAACACTTCTGGCGATCGACTTCAAATTCGAAATTATGTCTGACCGTAGAATTTTGCTATTTGTTCCATGAAGATATTCAGATAAAAGTTTTAGAAACGGAGTGTTTTCACCAATAAGGACTGCATCACCAATACGTTCATTGCGCCACTGTGCAATCTGCCTGACCTTCAGATCGGCTATAGCCGAAAGTTCAAGTTTCTTATCGTTGAGGAGCCTTGCTTTCTGACTTTTATAATAGAAATATCCAAGCAAAATACTACTTGCTGAAATTATTATAAAGAGAACAATCAACAGCCACGGAGTAGCCGGTTTTTGCCTGTGCGAAATCATTCTTGTCCGCCCTTAGAAATGTATTGAACTATTAATCCTTTCACAAAACGGAGCCATAAAATTAATATTTTACTTTATAGGCGGATTAGTTTTGTTACTTTAATAAATCAGGGAAGGATTCTTTCTTCTTAATTATAACCGATGCAAGAATTGAAATGAGAAGGATTGAAATGATTATCGCCAGTGATAACAGTATAGGTATCTCAAGATGGATATATGACGCAAGCATCTTAAAACCAACAAAAGCAAGTACAATTGCCAGTCCCACTTTCAGATACCTGAAATATCCCATTATTCCTGAAACGGCAAAATAAAGCGAGCGCAATCCAAGTATTGCAAAGATGTTTGATGTATAAACGATAAATGTATCCTGACTGATTGCGAGAACTGCCGGAATGCTGTCGACAGCAAAGATCAGGTCCGTTGATTCGATTACAAGCAGGACAAGAAACAAAGGTGTTGCATATAGTTTTTTATTCTGCCTGATAATAAGAGAGTCATTATGAAGTGTTTCAGTAACCGGAAGAAATTTCCTGAACAACCTGACCAGACCGTTTTTTTCAGGGTCAACTGAAATTTCCTCCTTCTGAAAAAGCATTTTAATGCCTGAGAAGATAAGAAAACCACCGAAAATAATGACAATCCAGTGGAATTTGTTTATCAGAGCAACCCCGGCGAAAATAAATATCCCTCTCATTATCAATGCTCCCAATATTCCCCAGAATAATATTTTATGCTGGTATTGCGGCTTGACAGAAAAAAATGAGAAGATCAATATGAAGACAAAAATATTGTCGACGCTCAACGAATACTCAATTAGATAGCCGGTTAAAAATTCAAGTGCTTTAGTCCTGCCAAATTGTGCAAAGACAAAACAATTAAAAATCAGAGCAACTGCAATCCATACACCACTCCATGCAAGAGCCTCCTTCAGAGTTATTTTATGAGCTCTCTTATTGATGACACCAAGGTCGAGAGCAAGTATTGCGAAAATAATAACATTAAATAAGATCCAGAATGACAGACTAGCCTTCATAAATTCAGATTAATCTCCAAAGCTAAAAAATAAATCATTCCATGTACTTTAGTCTGTAATAGTTTTAAGCTGCATTCTATATCATAGATGGATTGAATGTAGTTTTCATTTATCCGGGAAATCTTTGTTACTTTTGAAGCTGAATCAAAAATAATCAACATGACCGGAAAAAGGTTAATAGGTTGTATTGCCACTTTATTTATGGCTGTAAATCCAAATATTTCATTCTCCCAAAAAAGTACCTCAGGTATCAGCAAGATAAATTCAGGGGACCTCGAAACCTATGTGTCATTTCTGGCATCACCTTCCATGAAAGGAAGATCGAACGGAGAACCCGAACTTGAAATAACTGTGAACTATTTAGCTTCACAGGCTAAGCTACTGGGACTTAAGCCGGCAAACGGCTCCAGTTATTTACAGCCTTATACAATAATGCAAAAGATGATAGATCCCGGGAAATCAGAAATAAAGGTTTTCAGTTCAGGTATAGATTCAGTGCTGATCAGGGAGCCGATGATCCAGCTTTTCCCTGTTGGTGCTGCTGATTTTGAAATTGAAGGGGAGGTTGCTTTTGCCGGATATGGAATTAAAGCTGATAAATACAGCTACAATGACCTTGAAAATATCAAAACTGAAGGCAATATCCTCCTTTTGATGAACAGGTCACCTCTTTCAGAGGACGGCACCAGGTTTCTGTTTGATGACCCTGTATGGTCATCATTCATGGGTATCCAGGTGAAGCTTACAAATCTGTTATTCTCCAGGGCAAAAGCCATTCTGATTGTCTCTGATCCCAAATCAGGATTCTCATCGATAGAACAACAATATCCAGGGATCGCCAATGAATTAAAATCAAGCAAGTACCTTAAAGGATCAAAACCTTTGATGCTTGATATGCCAGGCATGCCAAGAATTATTTTTGTTCACAGGTCAGTGGCTGATGAATTATTGAAAGGAACCGGTCACACTCTTGATGAGCTGCAGAAAAATATTGACTCTGATTTAAAATCTCATTCCTTCATGATCCCCGGTAAGAAGTTAAAAATAACAGAAATATCAAAAACCGAAGAGGTGATCCTTAATAATGTTGCTGCATGGATAGAAGGCAGCGATCCTGTCCTTAAGAAAGAAATTGTTGTTTTCTCGGGTCATGCTGATCATATAGGAAAATCAGGCAATCAAATCAATCCTGGGGCAGATGATAACGCATCAGGATGTGCTGCATTACTTGAAATTGCCCAGGCTTTCCAGAGCCTTGAGAAAAAACCACTCAGATCACTTCTGTTTCTATGGGTCACTGGTGAGGAGATCGGGCTTTTTGGTTCTCAATCGTATGTCAGTAATCCACTCTTTCCTCTTGAGAATACCGTTGCCGACCTTAATATGGATATGATAGGAAGGGTAAAGGGAATTGCTGATACAACTGACGAGACACCAATGTCAGGCAAGTCTGGAGTTTTTGTGATTACTGATAATCAGAGCAAAGAATTGACTGCTATTGCCGATGAAGCTGATAAAAAGTCACCTATTGATATTGATTACAGTCTCAGCGGAAGGAATAATCCCCTTCAGCTCTATTCAAGGAGTGATCATTACAACTTTGCAAAAAAAGATATTCCTATTCTCTTCTTCTCTACCGGATTACATACTGATTACCATAAACCGGGTGATGTTGCCGAAAAGCTTGATTTTCAAAAAATGGAGCTTATTGCCAAAATGGTTTATGAAATTGGTTATACAGTTTCTAATAGCAAAGCAAGGTTAGTTGTGGATAATCCGTTCAGCAAATGGTAAATAATGAAGTTATTTTTTTACTGTGATAAATGTCTGCAACGGAACAGAATTTTTCGTTTCATAACGAGATAATTTTAAAACTTAAATGTACAAATTTCATAATGCTTCGGCAACAATAAAAGTACTGCCGCCGATGAAAATCAGATCATTAGCCGAAGCATTTGCCCGGGCTGCCTCTACTGCTGATTTCACGTCAGGGAAACATTCTCCTTTAAGGTTCCACCGGGA
>JBGPAF010000047.1:0-7718 GCA_041480535.1 Bacteroidia bacterium | reverse complement strand
GTTTCACGGAGTAAATCACGGAGTTTAATAATTGACTAAACCGTGTAACTTCCGTGGTTAATTTGTTTTATATCAATTTTAGCCCAATCACTCCGGGATTAGTTGCATGGAGTATTTCCTTATCTTTATCCAAACATTTCCATCATGAAAAAGCGATACAAATGGGGCATCCTTGCACCCGGCAAAATGGCTGCAAAGTTCACAAACGGAATTAGGATCCTTGAAAATGCCGAATTATATGCAGTCGGATCGCGCGATAAAGACCGGGCAGGAAAATTCGCAAAGGATCACGGATTTAAAAAGTATTTTGGCAGTTATGAAGAGCTCGCCGGGGATCCTGAAGTAGAGATCATCTATATAGCTTCACCTCATTCGCAGCATCATGACCAAACCATTTTATGCCTGCGTAATAAAAAGGCAGTTATCTGTGAAAAAGCTTTCGCCCTGAACAGCCGTGAAGCAGGGGAGATGATCACTGAGGCAAAGCTTCAGAATGTGTTTCTTATGGAAGCTCTGTGGCCGCCATTCCAACCTAATTATAAAAAAGCTCTGGAATTACTGCAATCAGGTATTCTGGGAAAGGTTGTCCACCTGCACTGCTACTTCTCATTCAATCCCCCATTCGACCCAGCCGATCGCAAATTCAATGTTGCACTTGGCGGCGGTTCTCTTCTTGATATCGGTATATATCCCGTAATTGATGCTCTTACTTTTATGGGCGTGCCTGACGAGATAAAAGCCACGGCATCTTTTGGCGAAACGGGATCCGAAGAGTCGGTAAACGCCATTTTCAGGTACAATGACGGACGGATGGCAACCATTTACAGCTCTTACAAAACAAATATAGGTATCGGATGCAATATCCTGTGCGAAAAAGGAAACCTTACTGTTTCGCGCGGACGTGATATGAACCAGAGAGTGATCCTTGAACTGCCCGGCAGGGAAAAAGAGACTTTTGTTTTCAGTCCGCCGTCACTCGGATATCACTGGGAAGCGGAAGAAGTAATGAATTGCCTTGATAAAGATCTCACCGAGAGTCCTGTCGTTCCACTCTCTTTCAGCGTCGATCTGATGAAGACACTGGATAACATCAGGAATGCTGCAGGAATAGTTTTTCCCGGCAGGGATTAGATTTATATTTGTCGTGCAGGTCGTGCAAGTCGTGCAAGTCATGCAGGACCGCAAGACCGCAAGACTGCAAGACCAAAACATGTCCCACCGCGAAACCGATATTAAAACTGCAGGCGCACTTTTCAGGAAGAAGATGCTTTTAAGCATGCTTATCCCCGGTATTTTCGTTTTTTTTATGTGGCTGGTAAAAATAATTGAGATCCTGTTCAATCTCGATTTGACATACCTTGGCATATATCCCTTATCACTGAAAGGAGTGCCCGGAATAATTTCTTCTCCTTTCATCCATGCCGATTTCGGACACCTGTTCAACAATTCTCTTCCTCTGTTTTTCCTTGGGACAGCTCTGTTTTATTTCTACTCTGAAATAGCTGTAAAGGTCTCCATCTGGACATATTTCCTAACAGGAATATTGGTGTGGCTTGCCGGCAGGGACGCATGGCACATCGGGGCCAGCGGATTAATTTACGGCATCGCATCATTCCTTTTCTTCAGCGGGATCATAAGGAAGTATTTCAGGCTTGTAGCTTTATCCTTATTGATAGTATTCCTTTACGGATCGATGGTATGGGGCATCTTTCCGAATATTTACAGGGAAGTATCCTGGGAATCACATATGCTTGGATTCATTTCCGGGATCATCCTGGCTGTTGCTTACAGGAAAGAGGGGCCGCAGATGCCTGTTTATGAATGGATGGAAGAGGAGGATGACGAAGAGGAGGATGACAAAAAGAAAAAAACGTTATAAATACTGGCATGAAAAGATTATCATGAAGATAATTTAATTGAAAGTAGTTCGAATCGGACAAATTATTACCTTTACCGCCACTAACTAAACCTGAAAATACTCTTTTCCATGAACGGGAAACCTGTAGCTGTTATTACAGGCGCATCCAGAGGGATCGGCAGAGCTGTAGCGATTGCACTGGCTGGCGAAGGATTTGATATTGCTGCAATAGCACGATCGGTCGACAGCAAGGGTATGGAGATCCTTGGTCCCGAAGTAGAAAAACACGGTGCCCAGTTTTTTCCCATAGGTCTCGACATTTCATGTACAAAATGCCAGAAAGAGGTTGTTTCAAACATTCTTGAAAGATACGGTCGTATTGATTTCCTGGTAAATAATGCTGGAGTAGCTCCGCTTCAGAGGAATGATCTCCTTGAAATGAGTGAGGAGAGCTATGACAGGGTGATGAATATTAATCTGAAAGGACCTGTCTTTTTTGCACAGAAAATTGCCAGGGAAATGATCTGGATGAAAGGCCAGATATCTCCATATAGACCTGTTATTATTTTTATTACATCAGTGTCGGCTGTGCTTACATCGGTAAACAGGGCCGAATATTGTGTCTCGAAAGCCGGGCTGAGCATGGCCTCTACTGTTTTTGCCGACCGCCTTTCGAAAGAAGGTATTCTTGTCTGTGAGATTCGTCCGGGCATTGTTCAAACCGACATGACCATCAAAGTGAAGGAAAAATACGATAAGATGATCGGAGATGGATATGTACCCCAAAAAAAATGGGGAATGCCTGAAGATATAGGCAGAGCCGTCGCTTCTATTGCCCGCGGTGATTGGAACTACTCAACAGGCATGGTATTTGAGATCAGCGGAGGGCTGAACATTCATAAATTATAATCCGTAATTTTCTTTTGCGGAGCAGCCATCAAAATAAATCTGAACAAAACATCAGTTTGTTAAGCATAAACTGAATGTTAATATCCTTGTAATCCAATTATTGAGGAAGTGCGACAATCTCGGTATCTCCCTTGACGGGGTCAGGGTTCAATACATCAAAGCGATACATATTCCGGTTCAGAAAATCAATTACATATTGATAGCATTCCGGATTATGTGTCGCTATTATCATTTTAGGCTTGTATTTTGAAATCACTTTTTTTGATCCTTTTAGTACTTCAATTTCTCCGCCTTCAACATCAATCTTGATAAAACCCGGTACCGGCAGCGAACCATCTTCCACCATCCTGTCGATTGATACCTGTTTTACACTGAGATCACCATCGCTTGAGACATGTCCCGTTGCGGAACCATGCCCCGTATCAAAGTGAACATCTTTATCAGATTCTCCAACAGCGGCTTCTATCAGGGTCACGTTTTTGAAATCGTTTATTTTCATATGTTTCCTGAAAAAACCTGCATTCATGGGCCTCGGCTCAAAGGCAAATATTTTTCCGGATCCATTATTAATCAAAGCAGCAATAGCTGAGTAATAACCGAAGTGAGCTCCGATATCAAAAAAGACATCACCGGCTGAAAAGTTCTTAGTAAAAGCGTCGGTCTTATATGTTTCCTGATCCCCCTGTACAAAATTACCGCCTGAAGTAGCTATCCATTTCTTGCCTTTCAGAGGGCCCGCTTTGATTTTTACATAAATTCCGCTGAACAGAATTTTGAAAATGTGCTTTAACTTCATCGGGTTTAACTTGTTGGTTCTTACTTCCAAATTTAAGTATATTTTGTGCCGGCCTGCTATAATTATTTTTATTAAAGAACAAATGTATTGGAAAAGTCGCAAATCATGACAATCTTGTATTGACTAAACCAGGTTATGTATGAATAACGGCCCTTCTGTAAACAGCAACAGGCAAAAGCTTGTATATCAGGGATTTATGGTTCCATTTATTCTGATAACAAGCCTTTTTTTCCTGTGGGGTTTTGCTCACGGATGCCTCGATGTTCTCAATAAGCACTTTCAGGAATTGCTGAACATGTCCAAGGCAAAATCAGCTTTTGTTCAGTTTGTTTTCTACGGGGGCTATTTTTTCATGGCAATTCCTGCAGGCTTGTTGATGCAGAAAGTCGGGTATAAGAAAGGAATTATCTTCGGATTGCTCGTGTTTGCAGCCGGAGCTTTCCTGATGCTTCCAGCAACCCTTATTCAAACCTTCGGAGCCTTTTTATTCTGTCTTTTTATTATCGCCTGTGGACTGACATGTCTCGAAACAGCGGCAAATCCTTATACAACAGTTCTTGGTCCCCCCGAATTCGGGGAACGGAGGATAAACTTCTCCCAGTCTTTCAACGGTTTGGGCTGGATAGCCGGACCCCTGGTAGGAGGGATGCTGATATTTTCAGGCAGCGACGGTGCCAATAAGTTTTCATCAATCGCACTTCCCTATATGCTCATCGGGACTCTTGTGCTTATAGTAGCTCTCCTGTTCTGGAGGATCAAATTTCCTGCTATTAAGGAAGAATCGCACGAAGAAGAAAATGAATCGTCAGGCAGCCTGAAAGACCTTTTAAAATACCCTCATTTTGTTATGGCTGTCATTGCACAGTTTCTGTATGTGGCAGCCCAGACAGGCGTAAACAGCTTCTTCATAAACTATGTGACAGAGGAAATTCCATCTTTAACAAATCAGCAGGCTGCGCAGATTCTGGGTATCGGAGGGATGGGATTATTTTGGCTGGGAAGGTTCACCGGAAGTACAGTTTTTATGCGAATTGTTCGTCCTAACAGGTTGCTGGCTGTATATGCAATTGCAAATGTCATTACAATGGCTCTTGTTGTGGCAGGATTGGGATGGACATCAGTGGTGGCACTTTTCTCGACATATTTCTTCATGTCGGTTATGTTCCCGACAATTTTTGCACTTGGAATAAAAGGGCTGGGTCCTCTTACCAAAAAAGGATCTTCAATACTTGTAATGTCGATAGTGGGAGGGGCTATTATCCCGGTAATTATGGGCCATATTGCTGATGTTTCAAATATGGCGCTTGGGTTTATTGTTCCGCTGGTCTGCTTTGCTTTTATAGTATTTTACGGGTTAAATGGATACAAAGTAAAGCAGACTGGTTGATACTTTTATTGTCACGCCTTTCATCCTTGATTTTACAGTCCCTGAAATTAAATACTTACTGCTGAAATTACGAAAAGTTAAAGCATGTCAGCTAGATCTCTTCAATTATCTTTATAATTTCTTCCTTTATTTCAGAGAACTTTTCTTTATCCATTCTTGCGCCAACAATTTCAATTAACTTGCCTGCAATTAATGAACCTATGATCCCGCTTCTTTCAAGATCCAGATCCCTGGCAAAACCATAGAGGAATCCTGCAGCATAAAGATCGCCGGCTCCTGTGGTATCAATACAGTCGACAGGAAATGCGCTGACTTTGATTAATTCATTTTCACGTTTCAGCCACGATCCCTCTACCCCGACTTTTAAGATGACGATCTCACACAAATCTGACAGGACAGACAGAGCTTTTTCGGGTTCCAGTCCGGTAAATGCTTTGGCTTCCTGTTCATTTGCGAAAAGGATATCAACATATTCCCTGACAATTTTTTTAAAGGCATCAAGGTTTTCTTCAACCACATTATAGCTTGCCAGGTCAAGAGCAACAAGCATTTTGTTTTCCATTGCAATTTTGCATGCAGTCTCAATAAGCGGAAAATTATTTATCAGGTAACCTTCAAGATACAGGATATCATATCCTTCGAAAAGCATTGGTTTAAGATCATCGGCAGTAAGTTCCACAGCTGCTCCGAGATGGGTTGCAAAAGTCCGTTCGGAATCGTGTGAAATAAGTGCAACAGCTGTTCCGGTAACTGAATTTCTGCGAATTAAAAGTGTATTGACCCCTGCTTTCTTCATGTCACTCTCAAAAAAATCGCCAGTCTCATCCCTGCCAATTGAACCGATAAATCCCGTATCTGCCCCGAGCATCGCAAGTCCGTGTATTGTATTAGCCGCTGAACCGCCTGATGTCAGGGTTCTGGGGAAAATTTCAGTAGCGGCTTTCACTCCTTCCGATTTTTCTCTGTCGACAAGCTGCATGCTCCCTTTAGGCAGTTTGAATTCCTGAAGAATATAGTCACCTTCAATAAGTGTCATTATATCTACAAGGGCGTTACCGATTCCCAATATCCTTTTCATGAAAAAATTTTCGTCTAAGATATTGCTTAATTCACAGAAAGGCCTTATTTTTAGCACGCTAAATTAAAGCTCAAAAAGTCATTCCTCAGTAGCTCAGTTGGTTAGAGCAACGGACTGTTAATCCGTGGGTCGTAAGTTCGAGTCTTACCTGGGGAGCTGAAAAATAAAGCCCTGTAATAATAATTGCAGGGCTTTTGTATTTCATGGGCAAGAGACTACCAGCTGTCAAACATCTCCATCAGAACGTCATTCTTAAAGAATCTTAAATAAATATGCAGAAATGTGACAAAATGTTAATGAAAATACAATATTACTTTGAAAATGGAATAGAATACCTATATTTGCTTCAATTATTTAAATAGAAAAAACGATTAATTTATGGATCCGGAAGCCGCCCAGGTCGAAATAATAGCCGCCTCAGATATTCTTAAAACAGAAGAGAAAATCTGCTTCATAAAGGAAAGATTCAGAAAAAGACTTTGTCATAATCTGAACCTGGTTAATGTCTCCGCACCTATAGCAGTTCCTGACGGAACCGGAATTAACGATGACCTGAATGGTGTTGAGAAACCCGTAAGTTTTGAAATAAAGAGTGTCAATGGACAAAAGGTATCCATAGTTCAATCACTGGCAAAATGGAAAAGACTGCGCCTGAGGGAATTCGAAATAGAACCCGGGAAAGGCATTCTGACAGATATGAGAGCCATACGACCAGATGAGGTTCTGAGTCCTATTCATTCTGTATATGTTGATCAGTGGGACTGGGAAAAACGTATTCTGCCGGAGCAAAGAGGTTTAAAATATTTGCGTACCACTGTGGCGTCGATTTATGAAGCGATAAAGGCAACTGAAAATGATCTCTGTGTCTTCTATCCTGATATGACGCAGATGCTGCCTGATAAAATTCATTTTATACATGCCGAGGAATTGCTAAAACTGTTTCCTCACCTGAATGCAAAACAAAGGGAAGCGAAAATAGCGCAGAAATATGGTGCTGTATTCATTATTGGCATCGGAGCAAATCTGAGCAACGGTGAACCCCACGACGGCCGTGCACCTGATTATGATGACTGGAGCACTCTTAATGAAGACGGACATATTGGACTGAATGGGGATATAATCCTGTGGTATCCTGTTCTGCAGTCAGCCTTTGAGATCTCTTCAATGGGTATCCGTGTCGGTAAAGAAGCTCTTGAGAGACAACTTAATATAAAAGGCTGTACTGACAGAAAAAAACTACTGTTTCACAGCATGCTGTTAAACGGTGAGTTGCCATATTCGATCGGAGGTGGAATAGGCCAGTCAAGATTATGTATGTTCTTTCTTAAAAAATCCCATATTGGCGAGGTACAGTCGGGCATCTGGCCGGATGCAATCCATAAGCAAGCAAAATCAGCAGGTATCAGGCTGCTGTAAATCTGATTAAGATCAGTTAAAAACCCATGCTATAACTACTCCAGAGAGGAACCTTCATCTCTTCCCATTTCTTCATGGCGGCATATGCAAAATTGTTTGTATAGGTTGTGACATATTGTTTAGCTTCTTCATTTTTTCCTTCTTTTACAAGCTCCACAACCTTTTTTTCAATTTCCGGCATCTCCTCAAACGCTTTGTCTTCCAGTTCTTTTACGGCTGGTTCAATCAGTGTTCTGCCCTGCGACCAGTTTATTGCTGCAAGCCTGTTGGTTTC
>JBGPAF010000046.1:0-7721 GCA_041480535.1 Bacteroidia bacterium | reverse complement strand
TCAGCATATGTGGTCATATACATAAGTCTTGGTTTCTGGCTGCCTAATAGTACCTGACCATAAAATACGGCGTTAGCTCCAATTTTTTCAAAAATAACCATTTCGCCACCTTCGTTGAACATATGTATTTTCTTTGTGGCTTTTGCCTCTGTCCAACTCTCATAACTCCTTAACTCATAAATTCTTTCTCCCCGCGGAGTGGTAAAAGAAGGTACCCTGTACTGTGGCATAAATGAGAAGGCTTTCATGAATACACTCTCATATCTTGTAAATGGAGCATCATTATATGGAGCGTCGAGAAAATCCTTACCTGCCTGCTGGTGCACAGGGTCGTTCTCAAGAACTGCTATAGCATTAAGATATTGATCTATAGTCTTATATGGGATAAAGACATAGACCATTTTGCTATATGCCGTATCTGTCTCAATTGGTTTGAAAACTCCAATCGTTGGTATTCCTGCCCTGTGCATTGCCGGAATAAAAGCATCTTTCAGATATTTGTCTATAACAGCACCTTTCCCCGGATCTTTTAACCGGTAAATTCTTAGTTCATAATACATCTGTTTTTCAGCCGGAGCAGCAAACGTCCGGGCTGAAAATGGAAACAATAAGAGAACAGCCATAGAGGCTAATCCGATCCTGAACAGGTTAATTTTTTTCATTGTAATTTTTTTTTAATTCATAAACTTACGCCCCAGTCAACCTGGAAGAAGGGGTCGGGGGATGAGGCCGACTGATCCCAGAGGGGGAAATTTTTAATATTCTTTTGAAAGTTGTTTAAATATCTTATCTGCCTTTTCAGGAGTCAGGTCCATTCCCGACTGTACATAAAACCTGTGCTTCAGAGTTATGGATTCTCCATTTGCCAGATTCCAGTCTTTTTTCTCCTGTTTTGGATCATAAGCGTTTTGCCCAAGGTCATTCAAAGAAAAGAGTCCGTATCCACGTGCATGGGCATAAGCCTGAACACCCGGATTTTCAGGATGGTCAAAAATCCCAAATGCAACCGGAGTGTTGTCTCTGACGCCCGACAGATAAACCCAGTTATTGCGTGTGCCCCATACAGCATCGCCTTTCAATCCCTGACTTGAGGTGTACATTCCTGTTACACCGGTATTATCGGTGGCTTTGACAGTGGTGGGATTACCCTTTTCATCTGTAAATATCAGCGATTCATTCGAAGGCATTTCAAAAGCCCTGTCCACCCTGATAGCGAACAGCCCTTCCTTGTTATCAGCAAATACGACAGGACCGTTGACAGCTGTCAATGTAGTGATATGATCGATAGTTCTTGAAGATTTATCTGCTGAAAAAATGTACCTCGTATTTTCTGTCAACAGAGTATTTCCTTTACTGTCTTTCCAGTCAGCCGTCACTTCCAGTACACCATTCTTACCGCTCTCAGTCTTAACGATTTTCTGCACAACGATGTGTCCGTACAAATCTTTTTTATCAGCTGGTATTGCTGAGGAATTATTCCAGAAATCGAGCCCGTTAACATTCCCGTGGTTAAACCAGATACCAATGTGGTGAGGGTGATCAACCCTTTCTCCTTTTCTGGGTTCAATAGGGAATCCCCGGGTAATTGCCGATCCGTTTGGTGCATAAACCGGAAAAAGAAATGGCTTTTCAATGTTAACCGGGTATTGGAATGATGTAAATAATGATCCATTGACATAAACATTAACTCTTTGCTGCTCATCGAGTCTTTCGAGCCGGATCCGTTTGTCCTTTGGAGACTGACCATTAATAGCCAGACCTGTCGCAAGAATAAGAACTTTAAACGAAATTAAGAAAGTGAGAAATCTTGAGTTCCTTAAAAGCTTCTCTATTATTTTCATTGTTCATAA
This sequence comes from Bacteroidia bacterium, assembly GCA_041480535.1. Classification (GTDB taxonomy): domain Bacteria; phylum Bacteroidota; class Bacteroidia; order Bacteroidales; family VadinHA17; genus LD21. Next base: position 5,871 of record JBGPAF010000046.1, on the reverse strand, counting down.
ATTAATACTGAAACACTTTGCCTCTGTGAGCCTATCTGGACAATTTTACCTGTTTTCTGAACTGCCTTAAGGGCGGTACGGGCGTCAGCCATTGTTTCAGCAAATGGTTTTTCCACATAAGCGTCCCTTCCTGCTTCAACAGCTTCAGCACAGTGGAGAGCATGCTGAAAATCAGCAGTACTGATTATTACGGCATCAGTGTCTTTCCCGCTGTAGAGTTCTTCGTTATTGCGGGCAAGTCTCAGATTTATCCCCATTGCTTTGTAAAAAGTATCTGCATCTTCACGGCGTTTGCTCCAGATATCTGATATTGCCGTGAATTCAAAATTAAGTTCCGGGGCCAGATCTAAAAATGCAGGAGATAATGAGGCTCTGAAGCGGTCAGAATATCCTACTATCCCGACACGGATCCTGTCGTTTGCTCCCAGAACCCGGGAATAGCTCTTTGCACCAAGGGTCAAACCGGCCGCCCCTAAAGCAGTTTTCTGAATAAATTCTCTTCGTGTTGCCATAATATCTGATTTCTTGTAAATAATTATTTGCCTATTATAAGCAGGTAAATGTAAATTAAATCGAACTTATTAAGCAACTTTAGCCTTGCTTTTTTTTAATTTCATCTCTTAAATTTTCTTAAATATCAGAAGCAGATTATGAAGCGAATTCTGGTTGATATGGATGGCGTTCTGGTCGATATCTACTCCAGGTTTTTTGAATTACATGAAATTGAGACCGGACAACGATTAACTGTCAATGATGTAGCAGGGCTTTTAGAGGCAGAAGCATTTCAAAATCAGCGCAAATGGGTAAGCGCTCCCGGATTTTTCAGGAATTTGCCGGTAATGCACGGCAGTCGTGAAGGACTAAAGCATCTTAATGATTACTATAAAATAATCTTAGTTTCTTTGGCGACAGAATTTCCTTATTGTCTTACAGACAAGCAGTTATGGCTGCATGATAATTTTCCATTCATAGGCTGGCAGCAGATTGTTTTTTGTGGCGACAAAAACATTATTGATGCCGATATAATGATTGATGACCATTTGAAAAACCTTGATCATTTTAAAGGTCAAACCATTATGTTCACCCAGCCACCTAATATGCTTTTGAAAAATACCCGTCATGCCAGGGTCAATTCCTGGGCAGAAATTGAAAAATTCCTTTTAAAATAAGGTTATTAACAGTGACTGCTATTTTTTTATCTTTGATCAGATATACAAATTTAATCTTCTGAAAATGGAAACCAATAATAAACCGACGCGACTTTATTCCCTTGACGCCCTGCGTGGCTTTGACATGTTCTGGATAATGGGAGGCGAAGCTATATTTGCATGTCTTGCAACCCTGACCGGCTGGCCTGTTCTTAAATGGTGGGCTACCCAGCTTAACCATGTCGCCTGGCATGGATTTCATTTTTATGACATGATATTCCCATTGTTTCTTTTCATCGCCGGTATATCGTTCCCGTTTTCGATGGCAAAACGAGCTGCGATGAATGAAAGCCGGGGATCAATTTATAAGCATGTAATTTCCAGGGGATTAATTCTTGTTATGTTGGGTATTATATATAATAACGGCGTAAGATTCGACTTAGGGGATTTACGTTATGGCAGCGTCCTCGGACGGATTGGTCTTGCATGGATGTTCGCCGCTATTATATTTATGAATACAAAAACCTCCTGGAGAATAGTATGGTGTTGTGCCCTGCTGATAGGTTACTGGATCTTGCTGGCCCTATTCCCGGCGCATGACCTTGGCTCAACGGACCCATTTTCCCTGACCGGCAACCTCTCCAGCTATATCGACCGCCTGTTAATGCCAGGAAAACTTTATCTCGGCAACCACGATCCTGAGGGTATTTTCAGCACAATACCTGCTATTTCCACTGCTCTTCTTGGAATGTTCACAGGTGAGTTTGTGAAATCAAAATATCTGAATGACAAACAATTATTAAAAGTCCTTGTCATGGTCCTGGCTGCTGTTGCCCTGATGATAATCGGGAAAATCTGGGATCTGGCATTCCCGATAAACAAGAACCTGTGGACCAGCTCTTTTGTATGCTTTGTTGGCGGTCTGAGCCTCCTGTTGTTTTCAATCTTCTATCTTATTATTGATGTCTGGAATTTCAGAAAATGGGCATTTTTCTTTGTGGTGATCGGAGTAAATCCGATAACTATTTATCTTGCTAACAGGATCATTAATTTCGAAAATGCTTCAAATTTCTTCTTTGGAGGACTGATTGAGCTCTTTCCTGCGACATGGGAACCGTTTCTTGGCGGCCTTGCCTACACAGCGATAGGATGGCTGTTCCTGTACTTCCTGTATAAGAAGAAGATTTTTCTGAAAGTTTAAAACAGGCTCGATCCTCTTATTGGGAGTATATTTTCAGAAAAGCATTATCCAGCCACCATTCAGGGAGAAGTAAAGCCCTCAGGCTTAATCCATAGCCAAAGGAGAGCTCCGACAACTGCCAGCCCGGCAGCAACATGCAGTGCATTTTCCCAGCCTATCCAGCTGGCAATTATGGGTGTAAGTGCAGGAGATATTAATCCTCCAATGTTGCTGCCCATGTTCATTATTCCTCCAGCTGTACCGCTTTTATTCCCTGCAATCCTCATCATCATTGCCCAGAAAGGACCTTCAACGCACAGAATCAGGGCTGTAGCAAAAGCCAGACTGATTGCAGCCATTACAGCACTTCCGGTATGAGCGCCAATTGATATTAAAATCCCGGATAGGGCCATTCCTGTCAAAGGTATAATTCTCCTTCCCCATACCGGACCTGATTTTCCGGCAGCCAGACGATCAGAAATCAACCCTCCGAGTGGAATGGAAACAATGGAAAGTATCCATGGCAGGCTGCTCATCCATGCACCGCTCAGCAATCCGAAATGTCGCTCCTGAACAAGATACAGGTAAAACCATGAAACAAAAATATATCCTACATATCCCTGTAGTGTGTAGCTGATTGTCAGTAAATAAAAGCTCAGTGAGTTTACCTTGCCGTTACTTCCTGAAGAGTCAGGTAATTTGGCTGAATTTTTCACAGGTGTTAAATAATTTATATGGGCAGGCTCTTTTACCTTTAACCAGATCAAAGCTATTATCAAGGCAGGAATTGCAGAAGCAATCAATGCGGGACGCCAGCCAAATTTCACCATTATGTTCGAAACCAATGGCGGAGCGAGAGCCGATCCAAGTCCGATTGAAGCAATAACAATTCCGTTGGCACGCGCCTGGAACTGAGGCATCACCCATTTGGATACTCCCTGTGCCGATCCTGGATATGTTGGTGAAGCTGTTATGCCAAGAAGAAACCGGAATACCATGAATGCCACAACAGCAGTAGCTGCAGTTGACTGGAAAGGACCCCAGCCGACAATCGTCTGTAAAACAGTGATTATCACCCAAAGCCATACGATAAATGACAAGACCCTGCGTGCTCCTATTCTGTCAGCAATGGCTCCTGAAGGAATCTGAAAAAGTGCATAACCAAGCAGGAAAGCGCTGAATATGCGTCCCATTTCTATCTGGGATAATCCAAATTCTTTCATCAGCAAAGGAGCTGCTGTCGACACATTAACACGGCATATATACCCTGCAGTTGCAGTTGCACACAGCATAGCTACAATAGGCCATGGTTTATTAACTGCAGATTTCATAACCTCTTATGCATAAGTATTTCTGATGCTCCTTCGATAATAAAATCCTTGAATTCACCAACAGCCTGAAATCCATATTTTTCATATAGTTTTCGTGCCCTGTTATTAAATGATGATACACATATGAAAAAATGTTTTGCATTGTTCCTGAAGAGATCTTCTGCAAATGAGAGAAGGGTAGCACCTATCCCTTGTCCCCTGAACTCAGGATATACCGCAATTGATTTCACATAAGGTGATCCCGCTACACCACGCGGATCAAGAATTATAATCCCGGCCGGCCTTTCATTTCTATATGCAGTAAATAACAGGAATTCAGGATCATGACAGTTTTTCATACACTGTTCCTCAGTTATCCTAAGCGTAATCCATGGCTCTGAGGTGGCAAGAAGATGCGCTGCAAGATCCTTTTCCTGTTCAGTGGCTAAATGGATTTCAGTTTTTTCCATATAATTTTCTTTTCAGATTAAGGGATCATAACCTCTTACAATAAAAAGTTAAATTAGAAAAAAAGGAAATGTAATTATATCTTTAGGAATATTAATAATAACAAAAATAATGCTGGCGCCGATTTGTAATCGGTGCCGTTATAGGGGATTAATAATATTAAGCACGGATTGCAACCGAGTCCCGATTTATCGGGACGAGCTCGGCGAAGCCAAATCCGCGCCAGCGGATAAAAATAAATTTATGATCAAAAAAATCTCAATTGTATTTTTGTTATTCTCTCAGGTTCTTGCAGCCCAGCAGCTATCCTGGCCAGAGATAACCCGGGAGACCAAGCCCTGGACGCGCTGGTGGTGGCCGGGAAGTATTGTAACACCCTCTGACCTCACAACTGCTTTGGAAGAATACAGTAATGCAGGTCTTGGAGGTATGGAAATAGCTGTCATTTATGGCGTTAAAGGGCAGGAAGGCAGATTTATCAACTACCTGTCGCCCAAATGGATGGATATGTTTACCCATTCACTTAAGGAAGCCGAACGCCTTGACCTGGGAATTGACCTGGCAAATGCATCAGGCTGGCCTTTCGGCGGTCCATGGGTCGAACCTGCCGATGCATGCAAGAACATAAACTATAAGACCTGGTCGCTTAAAACAGGAGATTCACTTAATGAAAAAATCGTGTTCATCCAGCAACCTCTTATAAGGCCGGTAGGTGAACGTCCGAATATAACCAAACTCAAAGATCCGGTAAGCAAAAATGATAATCTTCAGCTTTATGCCCTCGATCAGATAAGATTTGAAAAGCCATTGCCGCTTAAAACTCTGATGGCTTATTCTGACAATGGAGAGGTAGTCAACCTTTCAGGAAATGTAACTCCCGAAGGGAAACTGGACTGGATTGCTCCCGCAGGCAATTGGACATTATATGCCCTTTTTGAAGGATGGCATGGAAAGATGTCAGAACGGGCAGGTCCGGGGGGTGAAGGAGACGTGATTGATCATTTTTCAGGACAGGCTATAAAAAACTACCTGAATCACTTCGACGAAATATTTAAAGATTATGATCTTAACTCCCTGCACGGTTACTTCAATGATTCATATGAGGTTGACGATGCATCGGGGCAGGCCGACTGGACAAATGATTTATTCTATGAGTTTTATTTAAGACGTGGATATGACCTGAGAAATCACCTGCCTGCTCTCTTCCAGAAGGATGATCCGGATAAAAACTCAAGGGTACTTTCAGATTACAGGCAGACAATATCTGATCTTTTACTTGAGAAGTTCACGACTAACTGGACAGAATGGGCTCATAAACAGGGAAAAACCACACGTAACCAGGCTCATGGGTCCCCTGGCAATATCCTTGATCTGTATGCGGCCACCGACATTCCCGAAACTGAAGGAAACGAGATTACAAGATCAAAATTTGCATCTTCAGCCGCAAATGTCACAGGGAAGAAATATGCATCATGCGAAGCGGCAACCTGGCTGAATGAACATTTCATCTCATCCCTTTCCGATGCAAAAAGAGCAGTCGACCAGTTCTTCCTTGCAGGAATAAATCATGTCTTTTACCACGGAACCTGCTTCTCGCCCGAGGATGAACCCTGGCCCGGATTTCTTTTCTACGCGGCTGTCGAACTGACACCCGCAAACCCGCAATGGCAGGATTTTCGCGGTCTGAACGGCTATGTGGCACGGGTACAGTCTTTCTTACAACAGGGAATGGCTGATAACGACATCCTTCTTTATTTCCCCATTT